>CAXTDG010000766.1:0-2344 GCA_964242675.1 uncultured Chitinophagaceae bacterium | reverse complement strand
GTTTTCTACTAAGGTTAAGCCATCAGTACAATATCTTAATATTCTAATATCCTATTCGTCTTTACTGCATCTTCAAACTGCCCTGTATTACAAACCGTCTGTTTTGCTTCACCGTTATTTTAGCACCTGGCCTAATGGTTTGCTTTACATTTAGTACACAGGTACCACTTGGGTTAATGATGATTTCTTTAGGTGCTACCAGTGTGGTTAATGGCATATTACCGTTCAGCCAGTTGTTCTTAATGTTGAAATTACCATCACCGATAAAGGTATAGCTACTAATGCCATCTTCACTGGTAAGGTTGCCGGTTACGGTAGTAGTAGCACCAAGGCTATAATCGCCACCTTCCGTAAGGCTGATGATAACAGTTTTATTCGGACTTAAAGAGGTATCGCCTTTAATAGGTATAATCTTTAATACTGACTGGTTAGAACCGCTGGCAATTTTGATACTGCCGGTTGAGCCGTTGAAACTGGCATACGAGGCGCTGGCATTAGAATAGGTAACCGTATAATCAATACCATAACGGGCCGTACCGGAAATGGTGTAGTTCACACGGGTTTCGTTTGCGGCATTTACCGGCAGGTTAAAGAACACATTGATAGTGCTGTCGCCGTTTTTGTACACGGCAGGGCTGGTTATAGAAAGGGTTAATGCTTGGTTGCCGGTTCCAACTACAGTAGTACCTACAATAAAGCGGGTTGTATCAGCCTTTGTTTTTATGTTGCCATACGCATCGCTGATTCCGGAAACAATTACCCGGATGCTATCGCCATTTAAGCCTGTGATGCTGCTGGTAGGCGTAATGATAATTTTATTATTGGAAATGCTGGCCGTTGCTGGTATCAGCTGTCCATTGCTCAGGCGGCGAACAGTTACCTGTACGTTGGTCAAATCTGTATTCAGGCTTTCGTTGTAGGTAAAGCTAATCACATCTCCGTTTACATAATTATCATCCGTAGGGTCGGGGGTGCCAAATAGTAGCGGAGCTTTGCGGTCAATAAAGCCGGTGCTCCTCAAAGAATAGATGGTACCGGAACTGCAATCCAGCCGCAGCCTGATGCTGACAGCTCCTTCAGGCAATGTAGAGGCATCAAAATTGAACCCGCTGGCAAGTTGTGCTGTGGTAATGAAAGGCCCATCTGCCCAGTTATTACCTGTGCCGGTAGCATATTGCAGGTTCACACTGGTGAGCGTTGCCACATCGTAGCCGGAGGGTTTAATAAATATTTGATTGTTGCCCGAAGAAGTTAGCTGCCAGCCATCTGTGGGTTGGGTAAGTGCAATACTGCTACAAGGCGACATGTAGTAAGCGGATACCTGTACCGCCTTGCTTAGTCTTCCATCCAAGGGATTATCACATTTATCCAGTACCCTGAAGCGTTCGCCTTCATAGGAGTACACACTGCTACCCGGCAGGCGTTTAATAGAAACAATCACGGTAACAGAATCCAGGTAGGCCAGTGGGCTAAGCGTTATAGGGCCTACATAGTCCGTACCGGCAATGCGTATGCTTTCATTGGCTACGTTGCTACCCTGGTCATAAGCCAGTCTGTAGGTGCGGGTTTCGTGGCTCGGGCTGGTGTTCACAATTTTTAAACTAAAGTTAGCATAATCTGTACCGGGTACATTACTTACTACCGGGTTCAGGGCGGTAAAGTACACATCATCCCGTGCCTGGGCACCAGGCTCGGTAGGGCAACTGGCCGTACCGGCTACCAGTTCAAACACAGGCGTATTGTACACCGGGTCTTTCTTTACGTTCACCGAAAAATGATCTCCCGGGTCATCGTCCTCCAGCGTGTAACCAATGGTGGTTTCATCGGTTACGGTATTAGCTTCACTACTGCCCGTTTCCATTTTAAAATTCACATTTACCCCACCGCTAAGGCCGCTTCCGCTTACTTCAAAACCCAGTTCGGCAGCTATGCCGGCATCTACCTCTGCCGAAAACTCCAGGGTACTGGTTTTGGAGGAAGAAGTAGTGGTGCTACTGGTAATGGAGCCTACACCACCATCAAAAGACTTATTCTCAACGAAAGCCGCCCTGCGTTTATTTTCATTATTATTGTCCACCACCTGCTGCCACACTTTTACCTGATTCAGGTATTTGGAGGCCGAATCCGGGCTAAGTGTTGCCAGTTCCTGCAGGTTGGGTATCAGGGTATTCAGCACAAAGTCTTCGCTATAAATATATTGTGTAGCAAATCCATTATTAGCAACAATGAGCCTCCGGTTGCTGGTAACCCCACAATTGTTGTAACCAATTTCGGTAGCTACGGCATATACCAGGTTAAGCGCTGCACCAATGTACACATCCCCGCTGTTACCTATAATCGTCGG
>CAXTDG010000765.1:0-2345 GCA_964242675.1 uncultured Chitinophagaceae bacterium | reverse complement strand
ATCCACCGGGCCAACCAAACCTACGCTTACATGATACGGTCATACAACCTCATGAACTTCCTGGAATTTGTAAGTGACCATTATGCCTCCCTCAACTTAGATTATAAACTCAATGGTTTTCTGCTAAACAAAATTCCGCTGATCAAAAAACTAAAATGGCGGGAAGCTATTTCCTTCAAATTGCTGACGGGTGGCCTGCGCCGGGAGAACAATCCAAACGTCACGCCGGGCCTCATCGAATTCTCTACTACCAATGGCATCTCCAACACCTACGCACTCAATGGCAAGCCCTACATGGAAGGCAGTGTCGGGCTACTGAACATTTTCAAAATTCTGAGGCTTGATGTGGTTAGGCGGTTCAGCTACCTTAATAACCCCAATGTAGATAAGTGGGGCGTACGAGGCTGGGTTAGGCTAATGTTTTAAACTTTGCCAGAAAGAAATAATTATGGCGCCCACTGCGTGCCGGGCTATCCACTACAAGTCCTCGGCGGCGTAGTTACAGTATTCTGTTTCTTTTGTTTTTCATCCGCCGCCTGTGGGCTTTCCGTTTCTATCCCTGGCGCTTCCAAAGTATGTCAGCCATTTATTTCTCTATCTCAACTAAATTTTATGTTTATTAAAAGTTCTTAGGTGTTCCTAACGTGGTTATAGCAGTTACTTTTGCAGACTACTTTTTGCAATGAAGAAAAATTACGTTTCTAACTCCGAGGAGTCGGTACGCATGTTCAAAGCTACCTGGATGGAAGCTTTATCAAAAGTGCATTGGACAGTACCCCTGATTATTTACATACCGGTTATGGCTTGGTCTTGCTACAAAGCCTACACCGTACATACGCCAATTATAACCTTTCTTGGTTTGTTGGTTATGGGCATCGCCATCTGGACGTTTACCGAGTACATCATGCACCGCTTTGTTTTCCATCAGGAATTAAAAGGCAAAATTGGCGAACGCATCCATTTCATCTTTCATGGTGTACACCACGATTATCCCAGCGACCGTTTGCGGCTAGTAATGCCGCCATCTGTTAGTATTCCGCTAGCGGTTGGTTTCTTTTTTTTGTTCAAATGGCTGCTGCCTGTTGGCTACGTCTATTCTTTCTTCCCCGGCTTTTTAGCTGGTTACCTGGCGTATGATATTACCCACTATGCTATTCATCACTTCAACTTCAAAGGTGGCATCTGGAAGAAAATAAAGCAGCATCACATGTTGCATCACTACTCCAATCCGCAAAAAGGATATGGTGTAAGCTCTAAGTTGTGGGATAAAGTTTTTCAATCTGACTTTGAAAAGAAGCCTGTAAAAGCTGCTCCGGCTAAATCATCTTCTCTTACATCTACTTCCTCTTAGGTGAGATTGTAGCAGCAATTAGTTTCCGGTTAATCAAAAAGAAATAGCAAGTGAGCTTATAAATGGGTGAACTGTAAGAACTATGGAGTATGCAATAATAGCCGCCGGCGAGGGTTCAAGGCTGGCAAGTGAAGGAATTACACAGCCTAAACCCTTGGTGCCATTGGAAGGTTCGCCACTCATTGGCCGACTGATGAATGTGTTTGCAAACAATAAAGCAGAGAAAATTCACGTCATTATTAATGAGTTTATGCCTGCGGTGGAAGAATATTTAAAGCAGGTAAAGTTGCCAGTTCCGCTAAACGTTATTAAGAAAACAACACCCAGCTCTTTACACAGCTTTCACGAACTACTAACCCATATTGAGGGAGATGCTGTTTGTCTGTCAACGGTTGATACCGTTTTTAAGGAAGAAGAATTTAGCGGGTACATCAACACTTTTTTGCAGCACCCAGGGTGGGATGCCTTAATGGCTGCCACCAGTTTTGTAGACGATGAAAAGCCGCTGTACATAGCTACTGATAGTAACAACAACATTACCCAATATCTTGATAGCAACACAGCCAATTGTAATCTGGTTTCTGGCGGCATCTATTGCCTGCGCCGGAATACTTTCCCCATAGTGCAGCAGGCTATTGCTGATGGTGTTAACCGGATGCGAAACCTGCAACGCCTGCTTATCAGAAATAGCCTGACAGTAAAAGCATACCCTTTTTCGAAAATAATGGACATAGACCATGCGGCTGACATTGCGGCGGCTGAAGCCTGGCTCCACGAACGCTCTACAGTTACGGCCTGAAAATAGCAGGGGTTCGCTACACAAAAACGCAGGATGCTCGCCTGCAACTTTTACGATGTTTGATTTTGCAGGAATAAAAAGAAATACTGAGTTTTCGCCCAACCACCGAAACAACGACAACGCCATTTTTACCCTTACCGCCGCTGAACTCATTAAAATGGACTGTGGGGTAAATATTTACAATGAGGATGAGTT
>CAXTDG010000764.1:0-2348 GCA_964242675.1 uncultured Chitinophagaceae bacterium | reverse complement strand
TGCCCTCGCAATAGGATATTGCTATTAAAGAAAGAAAACAGTGCAAAGAAGATAAGAATCTGCAAAAGCCCCGGCAAGCATCCTTTCAGCGGACTGGCACCGGCTTCGCTCATACATTTCATTTGTGCTACGCTATAGCCTTGGTTGTCATCGCCAAATTTTTCCTTCAATGCCTTTAATTCCGGCTGCAAAATTTTCATTTTAGCACCGTTCTTATACCCAGGCAGGGTAAGCGGAGCGGTAATCAACCGGATGAAAACGGTCAGCAATAAAATTGTCCAGCCCATTTTGCCACCCATAAACATGGCCAGCAGATTGAAGATGGGAAGGATAAGCCAGCGATTGACATACTTCACAAAAGCGTAAATGCCACTACCCAGATCAATGATATTGTACATCTGGTTGTCGTAGCTTTTCAGCAGCTTGTAGTCGTTGGGTCCGTAAAAAAGCTGTAGCGGCACGTTTACATTATTGCTAGACAACCCCGAAATACGAGCCGTGGTTTGCAACACCCCAACTTGCCCCTTCATGGTATCTGCCGGAACGGTGATGCTGGCCTGAGCCGAGGCAAAATTGTTTTTAGCTAATAAAGTTGTATTGAAAAACTGCTGCTTAATACCAATAAAACTGGTTGGTTTTGCAAACTCTTCGGTGGTGCCTTTGGTTGCCCGGTTGAAATCGTAATCACCATCAGTTACATACACTAATTGGGTCTGGCGTTTTTCATATTCAATATCTTTTTGCTGCTGGCGGGCTTCAGCATTCCAGTTTATGGTAAGCGTTTGCTGGTTCAGCAATTTATCAGCGCCTTGTAAATTGATATTGGCATCTATTAAATAATCATTAGGCTTAATAATAAACGAGTGGGCAATAGAACTACCCGGTACGCCAGTAGTTTGGTAACTTACCGTTTGTGTACCGTCCTGCGCTTTGTTGATAACCGGGTTGTTGAAAAACAATTCATCGGTTGCAACAGGCTGGCCAGCATTATTAATAGTGTAAGCAAAGCGGTCGTTTGTGGTGCCGCCCATTTTTACCCAGGCGCTATCGGTGCCTTTGTATTTTTTTAGCTCCACCATTTTCACCCAGCCGCCTTTGTTAGTAAGTGTCACCCGCATTACCCCATTTTCTACATAAGCCAGTTGCTCAGTAATACGGGGCATATTTTGGCGAGCAGCAATGGTATCGGTAGAATCCTTTGGCTGTAAGGCTTGCAGGGAATCGGCCCGCAGCCTGTCCATTGCTACTTTTTTATTCATTACCATAGCTACGCTATCGTCGTAATGTTTTTTCTGCCCCAGATATTTTTGTTGATTGTAGTTATTGTAAGCAAAAAAGCCAACAAACAATACACCCAGCAGCACAAAGCCGATGACGGTGTTGCGATCAAATCCCATGAATAAGTTTTATTAAAATGGCTGCAAATGTAGGCGTTACCCGGTTTGGGTTTTATGATTTAAGATTTAAGCTTTTGTAGCCATTATTTAAAGATGAAGCAAAAAATAGTCTTGTGTAAAAAGTACACGGTGGCTGATATTTACTAACATTGTACTGATTGCCGTTTTACTATTTTCTCATTTAATTTAAACGATTGCTATGGCCTCCGGTGCCTCTTCTTCCGTTTCCAGCAATGTCTCCGCCGTACCCAAGCCCAGGCTTACGGTAGCTCAGATTGTAACCATGAGTTTTGGCTTCCTGGGAATTCAATTTGGTTTTGCCTTGCAAAATGGTAATACCAGTAGAATTCTCCGCTCCTTTGGGGCAGATGTGGAGCAACTACCTGCCTTTTGGATCGTGGCACCGCTGGTAGGCATGATCGTTCAACCCTTAATTGGTCATTATAGCGACCGCACCTGGAATAAACTTGGCAGGCGTAAACCGTTTTTCCTTACCGGTGCTATTCTTTCTTCTTCAGCCTTAATTATTCTTCCCAACTCCGGTGCTATGGCTGGTGCATTACCAGCCTTATGGATTGGCGCTGGAATGGTAATGATAATGGATGCCTCGTTTAATGTGGCTATGGAACCATTCCGGGCATTGGTGGCCGACAACCTGCCCGATAGCCAACGTACAACCGGCTTTTCTATTCAAACGTTCCTCATTGGTTTGGGGGCCGTAGCTGGTTCGTACCTACCGGAATGGGTGGCCAATTGGGGATTTAGTAAAGTGGCTGGCGAAAATGGTATTGCCGATAATATCAAATACTCTTTTTACATAGGTGCAGCGGTATTTGTAATTGCAATTCTTGTAACCGTCTTTTTCTCAAAGGAATATCCACCTGCGGAATACCAGCGCTCCAATGGCACACCTGATGCTCATGAAGAAAAAGCAGGCGTAAGCGAAATATT
>CAXTDG010000763.1:0-2349 GCA_964242675.1 uncultured Chitinophagaceae bacterium | reverse complement strand
TGATAATATTGTGCGGATTGCCATTCATTTCCGTTGCATTGGTAATTACCTTTTGAGCCTGATCGTTCAGGTTATTTTCTCTCCCATCCAAAAATTGTGCATATTGATACACAGCGTATAGCAAGGAAGGGGAATTTCGTTTGATAGCCGTGCCGCTAAGTGAGGTATTGGTGGGCAACCCATCGGTAAAATACTTGCCGGGCTGGTGGCAGGATGCACAACTACGCATTTTATTCTGCGATAATTCCTTATCGAAAAACAGCCGTTTACCCAATTCGATCTGGTATTTGCCCGGCAATGCTTTCGCAGCCAGGAAGTATGATTTATTAAAAAAATCAGGACTAAAAAAAGTAGCGGCATTATAGTTTATAGCCCCGGTGGTATTCAAATCAAGGTTCAGTTGTTGAATCATCTGTGTAAGGTGCTGTTGCAAAGGAAACATGCCTGTGGTGTAAAAGTCCAGCCTGTCGAACGAGTTAAAATCGGAATGGGCCATCAATAAACCGGAAACCCTGTTGAGGGCAGTAGCAACACTATCAGCAATAGGCGGATTGGTGGCGGTAAGAAAAGGCTGCAGCACTTCGGTGATAGCATCTAAGGCCACTTTCGATTCTGCCAAACCGCTTTTCAAAACAGGAGCATCATAGCCGGTAATGCCCAATGTACTTATCCGCAACAGCTCCAGCCGGATACTTTCCAGAATTTGGGCATCAGAAATTTTGAGGTTGTATAACAAGCTCATCATGTCGTCGGCAGAACTGGTTAATGCTTTCAATTCGTACAGCAGCCTTTCCTTTTCAACATAGGGGGTTTTATCAGCCAGCATTTCTTCCACCACCTGCAATCCAATAGGGTCTTCGTACTCTGTGCTTCCTGCTTCAATTTCACGAACAGGCGGCCTGTTGTAGATATTAGCTATATGATCAAAAAAATATTCTGTAAAAAACTCAATGGATTTGTATTTCAGGCGGGCATTTTGCAGAGCTTTTCCTACATTGGCAATACTGGTACTGTTTTTATTATCAATCGCTTCTATACTGGCTTCCAATTGGTGCAGGGACAACTGAAAGGCTTTCGCATTTTTCCTGAAAAAGGTTAGGGTCTGATCTACGGCTATTTTATCATTTTTATGCATGGCAAATACAATGCTTGCACCGGCAAACACACTGAACGATATAACCACTATGAACGTTACAACTTTCATATCAACATTTGCAAGGCAATAAATAGTTGTGGAGAAATGGTGACAATAAATAAACTTGATAACGTTTTTTGTATCTGTAATGTTTTTACTGCCGGCTTATAGACACACCCGGCACATCCATCGTATATAAATAGTAAAACCTTGCAAGCAAGGTAGGTATTATTTCCACCAAAACTTAAATGCTTTATATGAAACCTGGATATGTACTCCTGTTGCTTTTGGTAGCCGTTGGCGGTTGCAGAAAAGATTTTTCCTCAACAGATAATTTCAGCAATAATTATTTTACCACTTTTCGGTTTACAACAGTAAACAACCCTAAGCTGGCCATAGATGTAGTGGCTGAGGTGAGTGATACGACCATCACCTGTTCGCTGCCAATTGGTATAAGTCCAGACTCGCTGATAGCAAGCTTTGAAACCAACGACGTAGTGGATAGAGTTAGTGTTTATTCATCCAATCAGGTAAATGGTAAAACCATGAACAATTTTACCAACCCGGTTACTTATGAGTTGCATGGCCGTGATAATACCATCCGCCAATACACGGTAAGTGTAAGGCCGTTTTCCGGTTTGCCCATCATTTACCTTACTACTGATGGCGGTGCAGCCATTACTTCAAAAGATGATTATGTAAATGGCAGAATAACGATCAATTCGAACTTTACCAGGTTCGTCGGATTTGATAATACGATGCAGATAAGACTGCGGGGTAATTACTCAGTTACACTTCCTAAAAAACCCTATAAAATAAAGCTTACTTCAAAAGCATCTTTGTTAGGGATGCCAGCGGATAAAGAATGGGCCTTGCTGGCTAATTACGACGACAAATCAATGATGCGTAACTATCTCGCATTTAAGCTGAGCGAAATATTGGGTTTGCCTTATACACCCCGGTCAACTTTTGCTGATGTTTTTTTGAATGGCGTGTATCAGGGCAATTACCAGCTATGCGAAACCGTGAAAATAGCCACCAGCAGGGTAAATATTAAGAGTATGGATGAGACCGATGTGAGTGGCAGCAAGCTAACTGGTGGATATTTATTTGAGGTAGATGCCCGGCTGGACGGTACCGATACATTTGTAACCAACAGAAACATTGATATTTTAATACACGACCCGGAGTATCGCCAGGCAGCCCAGATTAAC
>CAXTDG010000762.1:0-2354 GCA_964242675.1 uncultured Chitinophagaceae bacterium | reverse complement strand
CGAACAATAGACCGTACAGTAGCACTTTTACCAAGCAATGCTTTTACAATCCTACCGCCCAGGTTGCCCGTAGCCCCTGCTACCAATATTACCATGTTCATTTTGTTGTAGTTTGGCATACAGGTGTGCAAATACCGGGCAGTAAAGAAGGAGGGGTTGCTATCCATTTACCTGCATCTGCACTGCTGGCAAATCAGCAATAGCAGGGGTTAGCTCTTTTCCAGGAGTAATAAGTTTTTGCAGGGCCAGGGTAAAAGCATTAGTAGTGTATTATTTTGAAATACCCTTTGTTTTCATGAAAAGTTCCACATACAATTTTATTGGAATGCAACTGCCTCCTCTATTATCTAGTCTTACTCTTTAACAAGAGCAGATCCCTCCTTCGTCGGGATGACAAATTGAAGTTTACTGTTCACCATTGTCATCCCGACAAAGGAGGGATCTGCTTTTCGATAATTTGAAAGGCAGACAGGTGTTTGAAAATTCAAATTGTGACACTGCCAAAGCAGGTATGGCTTGTAACCCGGTATTATTAAAATAAAAAGCTTTAGAACTACCATTATAAATAGTTCTAAAGCAGTATAATTTTTTGCTATAGCAATGCATCTAGATGCTTGCTGTTTTATTGGTGCAACTCTACAATACATTACTTAAATAAGCCACCCAGATTGCTAAGAATACCACCGCCACCACTATTGCCAGAGATTGCGTTTGTAATGCTATCGTTCGTTACGCTGCTATCATTGGGGTCGGCGGCTTTGTGTGCCAGCTTTTGCAATATGCCAGGCAGTGCACCGGCTATAGCACCTGTAACCATTGGCGGCAGGCCAAACTTACTGGTAATGCTGCTTATTAATCCACCTGTAATAGCACTGGATACCGGGCTACCAGAGGTCATGCCATTTTGAAACATAGCAAGCAACCCTCCAATACCACCTTGAGAAGAGGCCTGACTAGCCATACTATTGGTTAGCTGGCTGGCAACTTCATGGTGTACTGCATCTTCCTGCCCCGGAGGGATGGCTGCTGCTATTTGTGGATTATTACCTAAATGCTCTTTTACTATCTTAACCAGTTCGTCCAACATAATTTTTAAATTTTATAGAATTGTCAATGAGCATTAAACGTACCACAATGCAAAAGGGTAAATGGTAACCCTGAATAGCAGGATTTAAACCAATAGAATAGTTTCGAATACTGATGAGATAGGACCTGTGCTAAGCAACCGGCAGCAGGCGAATGATGCGAAGCTTGTGCAGCCCCCGCATGATGATATAAGTAACATCGAACTCGAACCAGCGACGGGCAAAGTTGGCGTTGGTCTTTGCATGGTGATGATTGTTCTGAAACAATTCGCCCATTAGCAAAATACCAAACGGGGTTGAGTTGCGGGAATGGTCGTCGCTGCCATAGTTGCGATAGCCATATTTATGACCACACCAGTTTACAATAGCACCCTGTATAGGCCCCATTAAAAAATGAACAGGCAACAACAGGTACCACCAAAGGCTGGGTGCAAATGCAATGTAGAAAGCGGTATAGGCCAGGGCAAAACAAATGCGGGTGATAAAGTGGTGACCAAAACGATCCAGTTTTTGCCAGGCAGGCAGGTACTCCTTGGTAAACTGTGCTTCCGGCAAGTTGTTGCCGGAAGTAAAGCCCAGGAAGATGGCCCGTGTATGCATCATCATACCAAACACATCTTTGAAAAAATGCGGCGAGTGCGGATCTTTCTCCGTATCGCTATAGGTATGGTGCATGCGGTGCATTACGCCGTAGGCCCGTGGAATAAGGTAGGAAGATCCCAACGCAAACCAGGTGAAAAAGTAGATCACTTTTTCCCAGCCCTTGCTGGTAGTATACATTTGGTGAGAGGCATACCGATGTAGAAAAAAGGTATGGAAGAAGAGCGATAAGAACCAATGACTGAAAAAGAACAGGAGAATAGCTAACATGAAAAATAACTAGTATAAGATAATGGTAGGAAGATAGTCAATATCCGATCCTAAACCTGTTGAGCCTCATACACTTAACTTATTCTTACCGTTCCCAATGGCTTTGGTCTACATCATGATGACCAGTATTTCTTCCTTTAAATGATAATCTCACCAATGAAATGTAAGCCAGATAAGCAACCGTGTGCCTCTTGTTAGTAAGACCATCTTATGTTTTGTGTAATCATGAAAAGAACAGGGTAATAACTAAAAAACCCCGGCATTGCTGCCGGGGCCATCTAACCCTCAAACTAAAAAACTACTTTTATAAAGCTGCTTTACGAACTTCCATTTCGGTGATGTATGCCTCAATTTCGGCTACCTGTGCCCGCAGCAGGCCAGCATCCAACTCCGTATCCA
>CAXTDG010000761.1:0-2362 GCA_964242675.1 uncultured Chitinophagaceae bacterium | reverse complement strand
ATATCAAACTGCACCAGGTTTACAAACTCCTGAATGCGGGCATCAATATCTGCTTTGGTAATTTCCTGTAGCCGTTCAGGGCCAAACTTTTCTACACAAAACGAAGCCATAGCACTACCTACAATGATGGCCGTTTTCATGTTATCGAAGCTGATGTCTTTCGTCTTAGCTAAGTGGCCAATAAAGCCTCCAGCAAACGTATCACCAGCGCCGGTTGGGTCAAACACATCTTCCAACGGCAAGGCGGGTGCAAAAAACACATGCTCCTGGTGAAACAATAAGGCACCATGTTCACCCTTCTTAATAATCAGGAACTGTGGCCCCATTTCCATTATTTTCTTAGCTGCTTTCACCAAAGAAAACTCACCGCTCAATTGGCGGGCTTCGCTATCATTTACCAGCAGCACATCTACCATTTTCAGCACCTCTTTCAGGTCATCCATGGCTATCTCCATCCAGAAGTTCATGGTGTCGAGTACAATCAGTTTGGGACGTTCCAGCAGTTGCTCAATCACCTGTTTTTGCAGCTTCGGCATCAAATTGCCCAGCATCAGAAATTCAGCCCCTTGGTAGGCTTCCGGCACTTGCGGATCAAAATCAGCCAGTACGTTCAGGTCAGTCACCAGTGTATCACGGGTGTTCATATCCAGGTGGTAGCGGCCACTCCAGAAAAAGGAAGGTTTGTCTGGCACTACTTCCACACCGTCTGTCATTACGCCACGGCTTTTTAGGTCGTCCATAATGGTATTGCCAAAATCGTTGCCCACAATGCTGATTTGCTGCACTGGCTGTACAAAATTTGCTGCAGCATAAGCCACGTAAGTAGCACTTCCACCTACTATTTTATCCGTTTTACCAAAAGGCGTTTCTATAGCATCAAAGGCCATGGTGCCTACTACAATTAGCGACATATAAAGAAGGGAATTTTATTTACAAAACGGCGCAAACGTAGGCAAAAAGAGCGGTTTACTTTTGCCGTTCTACTACACGGTTTATATTTGAGAAAACGATTTGTATGGAAGCACTACAGGAACTAAAGCAGAAATTGCTGGAAAAGATTGCGGCGATTGAAGATTACGAAGCTTTGATGATGGTAAAAGAAGATCTCCGTGTTTGGGAATCTACTAATAGTCATAATCCTTTAGGCTTGTCAGCAGAAGATTATAACGAATTGCAAGAACTCGCAGAAGAACCGGATGAAAAAGACACCATCTCTTTTGATGAATTTAAACAGTCACTACAAAAATGGCGTACACACTCGTAATCAAAAAACGTTTTCAAAATAAAGTGCTCAGGGTACTGAGGTATCTGGAGGAAGAATAGAATATAGATGTAGCAGAAGATTTTGTAATTATTGTAGAAAAAAGATTGGCCAATTTGCTTATTACGCCTTTGAGTGGCGCTTTAACCGGGTTGAAGGATGTAAGAAGTATTTTTCTAACAAAACAGAATCGCATCTATTATAAAGTGAGCGGTTCAAAGATTATTATTCTCAACATGTATGACACCCGAATCAATCCAAAACGAAATTTGTATAAGAAGTAAATATTCTCTTCGCATTATAAAACACAAAATCCCGGTTCATACATTTTTCCTACTTTCAGCACTTTACTCATCACACAAAGCTTGTAAATATGCTGGTGAAAACTTTTGGCAGCGCCGTGTTTGGCGTAGATGCCAAAACCATAACTGTAGAAACCGACATTAATAACCAGGGAAAAACCGAAGCAGTAATTGTAGGCTTACCTGACAGTGCGGTAAAGGAAAGTCTTGAACGAGTGGAAAGTGCCATTAAGAGCAACGGCTACAAAATGCCCCGCACCAAGCTGGTAGTAAATATGGCCCCGGCTGACATTCGCAAAAGTGGCACTGCCTTCGATCTTACCATAGCCATGGGCGTTTTAGCCGCCAGTGAGCAAATAGAAAATGCCGATATTTTAAAAGAATACGTCATCATGGGCGAACTTAGTCTCGATGGCGAAGTGCGGCCCATCAAAGGCGCTCTACCCATTGCCATCCAGGCCCGAAAGGAGAAATTCAAAGGGCTGATGGTACCCCGGCAAAATGCAAGGGAAGCCGCCATTGTAAACGAGCTACAAGTGTATGGCATCAGCCATATAAGTGAGGTGGTAGACTTTGTAGAAGGCAAGGTAACCATTGCACCCACTATAGTAGATACCCGTGATGAATTCTTCCATGCCCAGAGCGATTTTGAAATAGATTTCAGCGAAGTAAAAGGGCAGGAAAATATAAAACGAGCATTGGAAATAGCCGCTGCCGGTGGCCACAATGCTATCCTGATTGGCCCGCCCGGTGCCGGCAAAACCATGCTTGCCAAGCGGCTGCCAACCATTCTTCCACC
>CAXTDG010000760.1:0-2373 GCA_964242675.1 uncultured Chitinophagaceae bacterium | reverse complement strand
GGATAAAGCAAAGCAATTAGCACATACAAAACTCTATCTGCATTAGGAATGGTTTAAAACAACCTGTTGCCGCCAGTGGGCACTTATATTTACTACTTCAAAAGCCAAACGCTTGACTACACTGCAACTGACTCGCACCGACCGTAAAGTGCAATGGATTTTATTTATTGGCCTGATGGTGCAGTTGCTGTTTTGCATAACGGCTGTTGGGTTTTTGCACCCCGATCAGCATTTCCAGATCATCGAATTTTCATGTTACCAATTGGGCGAACCATCTGGTGCAGGAAACGTTTGGGAACTAAAAAGCGAAATACGGCCAACACTACAGGTGTACTTTTTTTCTGCGTTTATTAAGGCATGTAGGCTATTAAGTATTACCGATGCTTATCAACAACTAACGATACTTCGTATCATTTGCGGGCTGCTAACTTTTGGTTTGTTCAATGCTGTAGGATTCTATTATTTCAAGAATGAGCGACGCAGTCTGTATGTTGTTTTGCTGCTCATTTCCTTCTCGTGGACACTTCCTTATATCCGTACGTTTTACAGTTCCGAAATAGCTTCGTCAGTTGTTTTTTTTGGAGCATTATTACTGTATGAAATCACAAAAGAACGGCGTAATTTTCTATCCCCTTTGCTAACCGGTTTTTTGTTAGCGCTTTCATTTTACCTACGTTTTCAAATGGCTTTTGCCATTGTGGGTTTTGGCATCTGGTGGCTACTGTTCGATAAAAAATTTCGACACCTGGTGCCGTTGTTAGCAGGCTTTGCCTTTGGTATTGCTATCAATTGCTGGCTGGATTACCGATTTTACAATCAGTTTGTATTTACACCTTACCAATACTATTACGAGAACATAGTGGCAGGTAAGGCAGCCCAGTTTGGTAGATCTTCTTTCACTCGGTATATCTTTCTATTGGCGCTTGTGATTGGTACTCCTCTGTTGAGTGTTTTCTTATTTTATTACAGTCTGAAAAGTGTTCTAAAGCGATACCAGCAACCCATCATATGGGCAACAGTGTTTTTTGTGCTAGGCCATTGTGTAGTGGCACATAAAGAAGAGCGGTTCATGTTTCCTATATTGAACATTTTGCCAATTATTGTTGGTTGGTCATTACCCTCATTTTTTCAATACTATTCAAATGCAACTGTTGGTTGGAGGCGGTTTTTAAAAGGTATTGTTGGGTTTAGTATTGTCCTTACTGCATTAGCTTTGGTGCTGCTTATCCTTAACCCGTATTCGCAAACAGTAGAGTTTAGCAGGCAGCTTAAAAACGAGTTACCAGCAGGCTCAACATTGTATTGTTTAGATCGTACACCATTTGAAACAGAAAGCAAATTGCCACTTGTTTTTTATCGCAAGAGCGTAACAAATTTTACAACTAAACGGCTGCTTACTATAGATTCTGTTCGTTACCTGCATCAGGCATACATTACTACCACTTACAACTATGCAAAAGACAGCTTGCCATTTTTAGATAGTTTAGGATGTAAGCCCCTGTTTTACTCATCGACTGCTCTTTGGAGCATCAACGAATTTTTACAGGGAAAAAAGCAACACACCATCAATGATATATGGGTGCTTTTTAGGAAGGATTAGTACAAAACAAAATTGGTAATGAGCAATAGGCAAATCAGTTTTGATTTTTTATAAAGTTGTTGTCCGCTTCCTAAATTTAAAAATCTATCGCATAAAAAAAGGCTCCTTTACAGGAGCCTTTCGTATGGTATAATTTAAAAGATTACCATCTTTTGTTACCACCACCGCCGCCGTTACCGCTGAAGGAGCGTTGTCCGCCACCACCACCGTAACCGCCAGAACGTTGTCCGCCACCGCCGAAGCCAGAGCCAGACTTTTCTTCTTTTGGACGAGCTTCAGTTACGCTGATGTTGCGACCTTGTACGGAAGCATTATTCAGTTCGCTGATAGCTTTTTGAGCGGCGCTGTCGTCGCTCATTTCAACAAAGCCAAAACCACGACTGCGGCCTGTTTCTTTGTCGGTAATAACACGGGCAGAACTTACTTCGCCATACTCTTCAAAAAAACCTCTTAAGTCATCGCTCTCAACGTTGAAGCTTAAGTTTGAAACATAAATGTTCATTAACTAAAAAATAAAAAAATAAAAAAAAGACTGAGGAGTAAATGACAAAAGGCGGGATAACTAGGAAGCAAAAAGCGTATTAGCGAAGACCGGGACAATTAACAAATGCTGACTCAGATTAACAGTACAAATATATTGCTTAAACACTGTTCCTGCAGGTTAATTGAAAATTAAATCTGTTAAGGTTTAAATGCTTTCCTGCTTGTTGTCCAATCTGGCTAATTCGCCTTCATCCAGGTCATCGCCCTCCTCAGCATCTACAATCATATCC
>CAXTDG010000759.1:0-2375 GCA_964242675.1 uncultured Chitinophagaceae bacterium | reverse complement strand
CTTATACGGATATACAAATGATACAGGAAGGAGTTTGCAAACTACCCGGAAAAGCCTTGCAATTTATAAAGAATTGAAAGATGCCGAAAGTACCTTTCGGTCTTATAATATTCTTATTAACTACTATATATCAAATGGAGATTTAGCAAGGGCTTTTGAAACGATACAGATCAGTCTTAAGACTTCAAGAGAGCTAAACTATACGGAAGGTGTAGCTTTAAATCTGTCCAGGCTGGCAGATTTATATAGAGATAATGGGGAAGATGCCCAGGCTCTGGAAAATTATAATAATGCACTAACAACGCTACACGATACAAAAGACTCAGTAACCCTGTTTAATGTTGTAGCAGCTCTAGGCGGTTTTTATTACTCCAGGCATAACACAGCTAAAGCGCTTGAATGCTATAAAAAGCTGTTTACTCTAAACCCGGCAGATGAAGAAAAAAATCTCCGGGCTGCAGATGTGTACAGTTGGATAGGAATGGTGTACAAGGATGATAGTAGCTACACAGCAGCTTTAAATAATTTTGAAAAAAGTTTTCAGCTATACCAAGCAAAAGGGGGGGCAAGATGGAAAACAAAGAGTTTGCTGGATGAAATAGGTTCGTTGTATCAAAGCCAGGGGATTTTGGATAGGGCAGTTGAAAACCATCAGAAGGCGATAAGGATGGCCGACTCGATGCAGTTGGATAGCGAAAAGGGTACTTCAGAAAGCTTACTGGCAAAAGATTATTTTTTGCTACGGAAGTATGACAGTGCAAAAAAGTATAATAATAATGCACTATCGCTTTTGAAAATGCAGTACAACATAAAGTCATTCAGCGAAGCGGAGCTGTTAGCTTCACAAATTGATTCTGCCCGCCAAGACGGCCTGGGCGCATATAACCATTACAAAGCTTACATTTCACTAACAAACAAACTGAAAGGAGAGGAAATAAGAAAAGAAGCACAGAAAGAAAGTTTCCAAAATGAATTAGCTAAAAGAAAGGCTGAGCAGGAAAAAAGAGACAATGCAGCAAAGCGGGTTAGAAACCTGCAGTATTTGGCAATATCTGCATTGGGCATCGTGATACTGGCAGTCTCTGTTATAGCCATTATTCAATACAAAAATAACCAGCAAAAGCGTAAAGCAACTATTGCCCTGCGCCAGGAAAAAGAAAAGGTAGAAAGCACATTGGCCGATTTAAAAGCGACTCAGGTTCAGCTTATTCAATCCGAAAAGATGGCATCTTTGGGAGAACTCACTGCCGGTATTGCTCATGAGATACAAAACCCATTGAACTTCGTTAACAACTTCAGCGACGTAAATACGGAACTAATTGAGGAAATGGAGGTAGAGATTGAGAAAGGGGATATGGAAGAAGCCATAGCCATTGCCAAAGATATTCGGGACAATAACCAGAAGATAGCTCATCATGGCCGCCGGGCCGAAAGCATTGTAAAAGGAATGCTACAACATAGTAGAACTTCCAGTGGCAAGAAAGAACCAACCGACATTAATGCCTTAACGGACGAATATCTGCGGCTGGCCTACCACGGCCTGCGGGCTAAAGATAAAAGCTTCAATGCCACGCTCACCACACAGTATGACGAAACGTTGCCTAACATTGAGGTGGTGCCGCAGGATATAGGCCGGGCATTGCTCAACTTAATGAACAACGCTTTTTATGCAGTGAACGAAAAAATGAGACAACTGAATGGTGAATTTGAACCAACCGTGTTTGTGGGAACAAAAAGAAGTGGAAATGAAGTGAAAATAACAATAAGAGACAATGGTACCGGCATTCCGCAAAATGTAATGGAAAAAGTATTTCAGCCATTCTTCACTACTAAGCCCACTGGTCAGGGTACCGGTTTGGGCTTATCGCTTGGTTATGATATTGTAGTAAAAGGGCATGGTGGATCATTAACCTTACAAAATATAGAAGGAGAAGGGGCAGCGTTTGTGATTATATTGCCTGCGTCGTTATCCTAATTTATTCGCATGATTCTTCAGTTTGCTATAGTCCTAATTATTGCCAGTTATTTCAGGAAGAATTTAAAAACGGCTATTCATTACCCGGAATGGAATAGAAGATTACTGATTGTCATGGTTGCTTCCAGCATCCTAATGATACTTCCTTATACTATTGATGGAATAGCAAAATGGGGAGAGCTGTTAGGATGCCTGGCGCTGGGAGCAGCACTTTACATCATCTATAAAGAAAATTTTTTTAAGGCTTACCGCTTTATTCTTGTTGCTATTGCTCCTTATCTTATTACTTCCTTTTTGGTTGTTGTAAACAAACTAATTGGCGGCAGTTTCTACCAGGAGTGGCGGCGTCCACTCAATACTGTAAACGAGTTTGCTGTATTGTGGATGCTGGGTGTATGGG
>CAXTDG010000758.1:0-2384 GCA_964242675.1 uncultured Chitinophagaceae bacterium | reverse complement strand
GAATCCGGGTTACTAAAAATAATTGAAACGTTTTTGGCGTGGCAAGCATGGGTGATCGCAAGGAAGTCTGTTTTATAACAGGCTTCCTTTATTTTTAAACTTTCCTGCCTGGCGCCATAAAGTGGCGTTGAATCATTAGCGGTTTTATAGCCCACCTTAGCGGGCCATTGACCATCCTCTCATTTATAAACGAGTAAGTATATTTCATGAAATTGTTGCTGTCGCTAGCTGTTGCCTGTTTTGCTTTATTGATTGTTCCTGCACATGCTTTTTCTCAAAGCACTGACTCATCGGGCAGTGCCACCGTTCCACCCGAAATTGAGAACCCTGAAATCATTGGCATCAACAAGCAGCCAGCCCATGCTACGCTAATGCCATATGGCAATTTGAAAGAAGCATTGGCAGCAAATCGGCATGCATCTTCCTTTTGCAAAAGCCTGAATGGTACCTGGAAATTTAACTGGGTAAACTGGCCACAAAAACGCCCGGTTGATTTTTATAAAACGGATTACAATGTGTCCCGTTGGGATGATACGGAAGTGCCCTCTAACTGGCAGATAAAAGGCTACGGCACACCGTTCTATCGCAATATTGGCTATACGTTTCAGAAAGATTTTCCACATGTAATGAGTACGCCGCCAACGAACTATACGGCCTATCATGATCGCAACCCGGTAGGCAGTTATCGCCGCAATTTTGAAGTACCCAAGGACTGGAATGGAGGACGCATTTTCCTAACGTTTGATGGCGTAGATGCAGGCTTTTTCCTTTGGGTAAATGGAACCAAAGTTGGGTACAGTGTCAATAGCAGAAATGCAGCGGAATTTGATGTAACTGACTACGTAAAAGCAGGTAATAATATGGTTGCGGTTGAAGTGTATCAATACACTTCCGGCAGCTATTTGGAAGACCAGGATATGTGGCGATTGAATGGCATTTTTAGAAACGTAACTTTGTGGCGGTCACCTGATTTACACATCCGGGATTTTTTTATCAAAACAGATTTAGATGCTCAATATCAAGACGCAACAGCAGCTATTTCTACTAAAATAAAAAACTACGGCAGCACAGCCACAAAGGCCCAAACGATAGTAGCAACGCTGTATGATGGTGATAAAATAACTACCACTGCACAAGCTACTGTGAAAGCTTTGCAGCCGGGAGAAGAGGCAGAAGTAAAGTTGAATTATGCCGTAAATAATCCAATAAAATGGACGGCGGAAACGCCCAATTTATACACCACCATTTTGCAATTGAAAGACGGTGATAATGTGACTGAAACCATCTCATCCAGAACCGGTTTTAGAGAAATAGAAATCAAGGGAAAACTGTTTTTGGTAAATGGCGTTCCTATCAAACTGAAAGGCGTAAACCGTCATGAAAACTGGCCGGAAGATGGACATGCCATTACTGAAGCCGAGATGATTAAAGATCTGGAAGTCATCAAGCAAGGCAATTGCAATCATATCCGTACCTGCCACTATTCTGATGATCCCCGCTGGTACGAATTGTGTGACGAATACGGCATTTACTTAGTAGCCGAAGCCAACCTGGAATGCCATGGATTACGTAATCGTTTCAATGAAGAACCAACGATTAAAGCGGCGATTATTGATCGTAATGTAGCTAATGTGGAAAGCTTTAAAAATCATCCATCAATCATCATTTGGTCGCTGGGAAATGAATGCGGTACGGGTGGTTCCAACTTTTTAGCAGCGCTAAAAGCTATCAAAGCCATTGACCCCGAACGGCCAACCCACTACGAAGGTTTTGGCGTTGGTGCAGATAATCCTGCCGATCTGGATAGCAAAATGTATTCACCCATTTTGCCTTACAATAATCCCAGCCCTAAGCAGGTTCTATTGTCGTCGGTTGAGTTGACTGCTACCGATAAAAATCTGACCAAACCTTTCTATCTCTGTGAGTTTGCCCATGCCATGTTTAACTCCATGGGTTCATTAAAAGAGTATGGTGATGCATTCGATAAATATCCTTCCATTTTAGGTGGTGCCATTTGGGAATACCAGGATCAGGGCATCTGGAATCGCCGTGATCCAAAGCACAAAATATTAGCTTATGGTGGAGGCTTTGGCGACGTGCCGAACGATCATTATTTCATCCACAAAGGCGTAGTAGCATCCGACCGTTCGCCCAAGCCGCACTACCCCGAAATGAAGCATGTATTTCAATGGATAACGGTGAAGGCAGATGATATTTCGAAAGGTATTTTTACCATTCGAAACAAATATCAGTTCATCAATCTAGATGGTTTTGAAGGGAAATATACAGTTGTAATGAATGGACGAACCAGTACGGAAGGGAAGCTGGATGTAACGGGTATTGCACCATTAAGTGAAAAGCAAATTAGCATCCCTGTTAGCAAT
>CAXTDG010000757.1:0-2387 GCA_964242675.1 uncultured Chitinophagaceae bacterium | reverse complement strand
GCCGAAGGCACTTTACAGGAAGTTCTTTTTAGCGAAAATGATGTAGTGGCAGTAGGAACTGTAATTGCCCGTATCAATACCAATGGTTCTTCCAACAAAAAAGCTACCGATAATGCCATTCTCCAACCTGCACCCGCTTCTCAGGCGGAAGATATAGAAGAGCCTGAACCGGAATTCATTCCCTTTCAGCCAACAGCTACCAAGCCAGCAGAAGCAAAGCCTGTAACCAATGGTATCCGTTTCTATTCGCCGCTGGTACTAAAAATAGCTCAGGAAGAAGGCATCAGCATGACTGAATTGGAAAAGATGCCTGGCACCGGCCAGGATGGACGGGTAAGTAAAAAAGATATTCTGGATTTTGTAGCGAATAGAGGACAAAAGTCAGAGGACAAAGAGCAGAGAGCAGGCAATAGCCAACAAACAACGGGCAGTGAGCAACAAGTAACCGGCAGTTTTGAACAGCCAAAACAAAAGGATGAAAAACAGTCTACAGCCAGTTTAGTACCTACTAGTAATCAGCAACTTGTAAGCAATCAGTCGTCATCCGTGGTTAGCCGTCCGTTGTCTGATTATGGCGGCAATGTGGAGATAATTGAGATGGACCGGATGCGGAAGATGATTGCCAAGCACATGGTGGACAGCAAGCATACCAGCCCACACGTTACCTCCTTTACCGAAGCCGATGTAACCAATATGGTACTGTGGCGGGAAAAAGTGAAGAAAGATTTTGAAAAACGGGAAGGCACTAAAATTACTTTTACGCCGCTTTTTATTGAAGCAATTGTAAAGTGTATCAAGAAGTTTCCGTTGGTGAATAGTAGCCTGGATGGTGACAGGATTATTGTAAAAAAGGATATCAACATAGGTATGGCTACTGCCCTGCCAAGCGGCAACCTGATTGTACCGGTTATAAAAGGCGCCGATGGATTGAACCTGGTTGGTCTTAGCAAGCAGGTAAACAACTTAGCTGATGCGGCCCGCAATGCCAAACTCCGCCCCGATGATACCCAGGGCGGCACTTTCACCATGACCAATGTAGGAACGTTTGGTAGCCTGATGGGTACACCCATTATTAATCAACCGCAGGTAGCTATACTAGCTGTTGGTGCAATTAAAAAACGTCCGGTGGTGATTGAGACAGAACAGGGCGATAGCATTGCCATCCGCCACATGATGTACCTGAGCATGAGCTACGATCACCGCATTGTAGATGGTAGCTTAGGCGCTACTTTCCTTACTGCAGTGGCTAAAGAACTAGAGGCCTGGGACGTGAATCGCAGCGTATAAAATCGATTTATATAATGACTAAAAGGTTGCCTGTAGTAGCAGGCAACCTTTTAGTTTTAATGCTATGCTTGTTCTTTTGTATTTTGAATAAGCCACTGATAAGTAGTGCTAAAAGCATATTTATTTTCAGCAGCGTATTGTAGCAGCCGCTCGGTACGACGTACCATAGCCGGCCCACAGTTGCGGGTTACATAACCAGGAAATTTTGCACCTCCTGCGCCGCTATAATCAACAAATTCCCAAGGGTGAAAATAGAGGTTGAGGTAATGATCTTTCCTGATGGCCCGCTGGCAACAATGCCAGTAATACCACAACGGAAAATTGTGAAAACCCAGCCAGAATAGCGGCACTCGTAATATAGGCGTTACGCTGGCAGGCAACTGCAACAATCCCTCTTCATGGTACCAGGTGCGGGGTGCAGAAAAATGATTGTACCTGCCGGGCAGCCAGGTAGGGTTGAGCGATGAGTTATAACTATAACCTGCCTTAAGTAATTCATTCACTGAAACCGGCATCATACGAGGCATTCGAAACCCATACACCGGCTGCTGAATGATGTTTTCTAAAACTGCTTTCGAACGGCCCAGATCTTCGTCTTTAAATTCAGAATGATAGTAGGCGTGAGATGCAATTTCGTGGCCATCGCTGTGCAGCTTTTTTGTAATCTCAGGCTTGGCCAGAGCATACTGTGCCGTGCAGTAAAAAGTTGCTTTTACATTTCGTTTTTCTAGTACGCTTAGCAGTTCATTTAATCCTTGTGTACTAATGGCTATCTGCTCTTCAAAAGGTAGGTGGCCTTCATACTCAAACGGCATATCAAACTCCTCCAGATCGTAACTAAGCAGTAGTGTGGGCCTCATATAAATTGCTTTCCTGTATGATGTAATGTGGAGCCTGCTTTACCTGCATAAATATTTTACAGATGTAAATACCGATAATACACAGTACAAACAATTGTAAAACAACGAAAAAGACAATAGTAGCAATAATAATAGCGACAGCACCGCTGACAGTACCGCCGACAGCATCGCCGACAGTATCGCCGACAGTATCGCTAACAGCATCGCTGACAGCGCCAATAATAGTACTGACAATAGTAG
>CAXTDG010000756.1:0-2392 GCA_964242675.1 uncultured Chitinophagaceae bacterium | reverse complement strand
AGATGCGGCCATAATTTGGTAAGGATGAAGTGATTGTTATTTTTCTTTTAATAGCATCTCTTTCAAAATTTTTACGCCCTCTGTAGCTGGCTTTTCAATCGTAATTAAATTGCGAAAGCCACTAACCGGCGGAATACTTTTATCAATTATATACTTAGTGGCAAATGGCGGTACGCTATAAATCAGGCCTGCCGCCGGATACACCGCCAGCGAAGTACCGATGCAAACAAAAATATCGGCGTTGTACATCAGCGCTTCGGCTCGTTCAATCATAGGCACCGGTTCCTCAAACCAAACAATGTGTGGTCGTAGCTGGGCACCATCTTCTGCCGGTTGGCCGAGTTCAATATCATTTACATAATCGTAAATCAGGTCTTCGTTTGCTTCGCTCCGCATCTTGCGTATTTCACCGTGCAGGTGCAGCACATTACGGCTGCCAGCACGTTCGTGCAGGTCATCAATGTTTTGGGTAACGATGCTTACATCAAAATCTTCCTGTAATTCGGCTAGACCAATATGAGCAGCGTTTGGCTGAGCGTTCAAGGCATCGTGGCGGCGCTGGTTGTAAAAGCTAAGTACTAGTTGTGGATTGGCTGCCCAGCCACGGGGCGTTGCTACATCTTCAATGCTATAATTTTCCCATAACCCATCTGTATCTCTAAACGTACGCAAACCGCTTTCGGCACTAATGCCAGCACCGGTTAGCACTACAATGTGTTTCTTCATCTTTAAAGCCGTTTAAAGTTTCAGGTCTAAAGTTTAAAGTTCTACATTTTGCAGATAGCTTTTTATCTATCCTTGCTTGCTTCCGCATCAAAAGTGTACAGGTCAGAATCGTGATCGGTATTGTTCTTCTTATTCTTTAAAGCTATCAGGTAAATGGGAATACCGATTAGTACAATACCTAATCCCGGCCAGGTAAATTGTGGTTTGTAGATCAGCAGCAATCCGCAAAAAGTAAGGCCCATTAAAATGTAAATCGCAGGTAAAACAGGATAGCCGAACGCTTTGTAAGGTCGCTCTGCATCGGGCTGCTTTTTCCGCAGGATAAAAATACCGGCGATAGTGAGTACATAAAAAATAACCACTACGAACGATACATAATCCAGCAGATCGCCATACTTGCCACTGAGGCACAGCAGACAAGCCACCAGGCACTGAAGCCACAAACCGTAAGCAGGCACCGCATTTTTATTTAGATGGGCCGTTTTCTTAAAAAACAAACCATCTTTTGCCATAGTATAATACACTCTTGCACCGGCCAGTATCAACCCATTGTTGCAGCCAAATGTGGAGATCATAATCATAACGGCGATAACGTAAGTGCCAATATTTCCAAAGATGGCTTGCGAAGCAGCAACGGCCACCCGGTCTTTTTCAGCACCTGCTATTTCAGGTAAGCTTAGAACACCAGGGTACATCACATTGGTAGATACATAAATGATTGTTACGATCAGCCTTCCCAGGAAAAGGCTGAGCCCAATATTACGTTTTGGGTTTTTGATTTCTCCGGCAATGAATGTTACGTTGTTCCATGCATCGCTGCTAAAAACGGAACCTACCATTGATGCAGCAATTGCACCAAGTATAGCACCCAACCCAGTGTAAGTGATTCCTTCCCACCCATCACCAATAGAAATCATCTTTTGTCCACTCGTTAATAGATGGTCTGAAGAATTTTCCAGCATTTTTATGTTCCATGCATCCGTCCAGTTTGCTTTCCATATTTCTTTCTTCAATGCAAACAATCCAAAAATGATTAGCCCAAACAAACTCAGCAGCTTGGCCGAGGTAAAAATCCGCTGCATCCATTTACCGCTTTCAATGCCTTTGGTATTGAACCAGGTAAGAAAAATAACCAGTACAATAGAAACCAATTGTGCTGCCGATATAGAAAAACTGCCCGCTGTAAATAATTTATGATCCTCACTGATAGCTGGAATAAGATATGCAGCAAACTTGCTGAAAGCTACGCCCACCGCTGCTATCGTTCCGGTTTGAATGACAGCAAAAAAGCTCCAGCCATACAGAAAACCAACTAGCGGATTATAAGCTTCTTTCAAGTACACATACTGGCCACCAGCTTTGGGAAACATGCCGCTCAACTCGCCATAGCTTACAGCAGCGGTGATGGTCATAAAGCCAGTGATGAGCCATACGGCAATGAGCCATCCAGCGCTGCCCACATTGCGAACAATGTCGGCGCTGACGATAAAAATTCCGGAGCCAATCATGCTGCCCACCACAATTAGCGTGGCATCCCACAGCCCCAGCGATTGTTTGAATTGTGTTGCTTCTGCCTGTGCCATAGTTAGAATTGGTTGAACCGTGAAAATGCGGCCTTTTTAGCATACTTACTACAAGTTGCTTTTTTTTCAGGCAATCTGCATAG
>CAXTDG010000755.1:0-2398 GCA_964242675.1 uncultured Chitinophagaceae bacterium | reverse complement strand
GAATAGCCCTTTGTACCGTTGACTGTGCATTTGGTTTATTCACCCTAATGCTCATTGATGAACTTGAAGAGCCTATGCCATCGGCTGAGAGCGTATATTTTCCAGTTGAACTATAAAATTGCTGTAATCTGGCAGCAGTTGCAGAACCAGATCCACTAGTAGAGCCTGGTTTTCCTTTAGTATTCTGTACTGCACTTTTAGCAGTACCTGGTACGTTCTGCTTAATGGGAATTATTCCTGTTCTAAAGGAAGAAATCTGTGCATTGGAACTAATAAAAATGGCAAAAAGCATAGTAGCAAAAAGCAACAACTTTTTACTACTGAAATTCCTGGCATTACGTTTCATTTTGTTTGATTTGATACTCGTTTTATGGTTTCTTTTATTCATATAAAAAGGCAAATTAAAAACAGGCTACTATTTGCATTCAATACTTTTATTTAGTACAATAAGCATTACAACAAATTAAAGCAGCAAGACAAGAGTGTGCTGGCTTTAATCAAACTGTTACGAAGTTTTGAAGTATTTCAGTTATAATTATTCAAGTAAATCAGCCTTAAATGTATATTGATTAATAAGCATAAAAAATGAGTCACTCACAGTAATGCAAGCAACATGATTTTAGATCACATTATAATAAAAACAATTTTTTTAAAGAAGTCTTTCAATTGCGAAATGAACGATTTAGTTATCTACATAAAATTGCAACGGAATCTGGCTAAAATCAGACACCCTTACTAAAAAGGCTATAAATTTTGTTGCAACTTTTAAATTTTTTTAAATAAAAATTACAAAACAGCTTTTTTTCTTTGATGAATTTGAATGGGAGTAATACCAAAGTGTTCTCTAAAACACTTAGTGAAGTAAGCAGGGCTCTCAAACCCGGTCTTATAAGCAGTTTGAGAACTATTGTAGCCTTGTTGTAAATACTGCACTGCTTTTTCAAGTCGGTGCTTTTGTATAAGATAGCCTGGCGAAAAGTTGGTTAGCGTTTTTAGTTTCCGATGAAGGTTGGCTCTACTCATCGAAACACTTTCCGCTAATTGCTCTACACTAAATGAGGAGTCATCAAGTTTTTCCTCAATAATTAAATAGACTTCTTTAACAAGCTGGTCGCAAGTAATTGATTTTGTAAATAAAATATCCATGCATAGGGTTTAGGCATATTATCTGCGGCTTTTCATTCTCTGCACAAACCAAACTAATGTGGATATAGACGAATAAGGGAGAAGACTGTATCCCTATATTAAATAATGCTTCTGTTTAGAAACATTCAAATACTCACTACGGCATTACTATTTATTAGTAAAATTTCAGCGACCAATATAGTACCTTCTTTTGCACAAAAACAAGCCTTTGAGTAAAAGGCTTTTAAAATTTATTATTCCAACGAAAGAAAGAAAAAAGTTTCAGTTTATATAAAGGCTTAGTAAAACAACTCACCTATTAAACGTTATTCATTCCAGCTTCGAGAATTAATTTTTTTTTTTTGGCGTAAGAAGTTCATTCTCCTATACGCTGGCAATTCAATATCTTCATTTTACACCAGAGTGCACTTCTTTGCTTCTCAACATTTCCTAAATGCTGTTTGAGTTTAATTTCTACTCCTCCCTGCTGCTCATTTTTTTTGTGCATGGGCTGGTGTACACTTTTTTATGCTGGCGCAAAGCCGCTCAAAAAAAAAGCAAAAGCAATTACTGGCTGGGTGTTTTTCTGTTGTTGTGCAGCCTTTACATCTTTCCGTGGATGGTAGGTTTTGCAGGTTGGTACGATCATCAGCCCTACCGAAATATTCTTTTCTACACGCCCTTTCAGCACTTGTTTTTTATTGGGCCGGTTATCTTCTTTTATGTGCAAAGCCTGCTCAATCCCGGCTTTCGGTTTGGTAAGCGGGAATGGCTACACCTGGTGCCCGGCATTTTGTATTTAGTGTATAGCGCTATAGTGTTCGTTACCGATTGGTGGGTGCTGAATGAGTATTACTTCCTCGCCGACCAAAGCGACCGGGACTTCGACACCTGGTACCAGGTTGCCGGATTTGCTTCCATGCTCGTTTACTTTTTCCTGAGCCTGCGTTATTACCGGTTGTACCGCCGCCTTATGGTGCAGGTAACCAGCTATGCCGATACACTCATTTTTCGTTGGGTGCAGCGTTTCCTCGCCACCTTTTTTATCATTCTGTTGGTATGGGTGCTGTATCGTTTTTTCGGGCAGTATATCCGGGGTCAGTACATCCGGGCCTGGTGGTATTACCTGTGCTTTTCCATCCTCATGTACTATATCGCCATCAGCGGTTATAGTAATAGCGTCGTTACCAAAGTGCCTTTCGTTACCCAGCATTTACTTACCAATGCTCCGGTGCAATTGCTTTTAGCGCCAACTCACAACTTACCCAAAAGC
>CAXTDG010000754.1:0-2402 GCA_964242675.1 uncultured Chitinophagaceae bacterium | reverse complement strand
GTGCAGTTTCTGATGAAGAAAAATAAGATTGATGTAGTAATGGGCTACGGTAAGTTAACCGGCCCTAACAAGCTGGAAGTAACCGCTGCCGATGGAAGCAAACAAACACTGGAAGCGGCCAACATCGTTATAGCTACCGGTGGCCGTGCCCGCCAATTGCCAAGCCTGCCCATTGATGGTAAAAAGATTATCAGCTACCGGGAAGCGATGGTGGTGCCCGAGCAACCGAAGAGCATGATTGTTTGCGGTAGCGGTGCCATTGGAAGTGAATTCGCTTACTTCTACAACAGCATGGGTACCAAAGTGACTATCGTTGAGTTTTTGCCTAAAATCGTTCCGGTAGAAGACGACGAAATTTCTAAAGAACTGGAAAAGCAATACAAAAAGCAAGGCATTGACATAATGGTAAACAGCGAAGTAACCAGTGTAGATACCAGTGGTGCCGGTGTTGTGGCCAAAGTAAAAACGCCGAATGGTGAAGTGACTTTGGAAGCCGACATCCTGCTGAGTGCAGTAGGGGTGGTAGCTAACATTGAAAATATTGGCCTGGAAGAAGTAGGGGTAAAAACGGAGAAAGGTAAGGTTATTACTAACGAATACATGCAAACCAATGTGCCGGGCATTTACGCTATCGGCGATTGTACGCCGCACCAGGCCCTGGCCCATAAAGCCAGCCGGGAAGGTATTTTAGCCGCAGAGCATTTAGCTGGTGCACATGCAACCGTTATCGATTACAATAATATTCCGGGTTGTACTTATTGCTCCCCTGAAATCAGCAGCGTAGGCTTTACGGAAGCCAAAGCTAAAGAAGCTGGTTACGAAATTAAGGTAGGTAAGTTCCCATTTGTAGCTAGTGGAAAGGCTACTGCTGCCGGAGCTACCGAAGGCTTTGTAAAAGTGATTTACGATGCTAAATACGGTGAGTTTCTCGGTTGCCACATGATAGGTTACAACGTTACCGAAATGATTGCGGAAGCAGTAGTGGCTCGTCAGTTAGAAACGACTGGTCATGAGATATTGACGGCAATACACCCACACCCAACCATGAGCGAAGCCGTAAAAGAAGCTACCGCTGTAGCGTATGGTGAAGCAACAGATATTTAAGCATTTGAGGATGGATATAGCTAACTGCCGGAGCCTGTGCTTCGGCAGTTTTGTTTTGGAAACGTTCTATATTTGAGAGATGAAAGTAGTATTGGAAATACAGGAAGATAAAGCCGATGCTTTTATGGAAGTCATTGAAAGCATTCCGTTTGTAAAGGTGAAACAGAAACGGTCGAAGAAGGAGAAATTCCTAGATGAATTGAAGGAAGCAGTTGAAGAATTGAATCTAATCAAGGCTGGTAAAAAAAAAGGTCAGGATGCAAGAGAGTTCCTCAAAAAATTATAAGGTCACTGCAATCGCTTTGTTTAACAGACAGGCTAACCGATTGACTAAAAAGTATCCATCTTTATCTGATCAGTTATCCGCAATAATTGAGCAATTATCAAGTAATCCATTTGTTGGAGAACCGCTTGGTAATGATTGTTTCAAGATTCGAATCGCTATTCATTCAAAAGGAAAAGGCAAATCTGGAGGTGGCCGTCTGATTACAAATGTAGTTGTATCAGCAAAGGAAGTTTTCCTGCTTACAATTTATGATAAGTCTGAATTGGAATCTATCTCCAATAAGGATATTCTTAGTTTATTAAAAGGCATCCGCTAATTTCTGAAGAAAAGTATCGTCATATTATTGCTATCACTGCTTTGCTTTCTGTTCAACTTTCTCTCCTTCTCAAAGCCCGGCGAAACAAAGACAGAATTAAAATGGTATCAACCCACCAAAGCATGGTACCAACTGCAGTCTAAAGATTTTTTGTTACAACTGCGACGGTTACAGCAATTACATAGCAGTAAAATTTCGCTGGAAAAATTTATCGGGCAGTTTCAACAAGTGCGGCGGTCATTCAAAAAAATGGAGGGGCTGGTGGCTTATTTCGATGAGCGCCAATACATCAATCTAAACAGCCGCTTACTGCCCGAACTGGAACTGGAAAAAGGTGTGTATGAGCATGTGCAAGAACCACATGGTTTGCAGGTAATCGAAAGTTTTTTGGAAGATAGTAGCACTTATACAAATGCCAAGGTGCAATTACAAAACGAGATTGGCTATGCTATACAAACCGCAACTTTTTTACAGCAATACCCTTTTACCAAATCTTATTCCGATACCGCTTTAGCTGAAGCCATTAGTCGCCAGTTATTGCGGCTGGCTGCTATGGGCATCACCGGTTTTGATAAGCCGGTTTTGGAAGATGCTATCATAGAAACAAGCGCTTCTTTGCAGGGCATCAATAGTTTACTAATCAGTTTTCATACAACCGATAAGCAAGTAGTGGTATTGCAACAAAAAGTACAGCGT
>CAXTDG010000753.1:0-2410 GCA_964242675.1 uncultured Chitinophagaceae bacterium | reverse complement strand
GTATAACTCCATTTTTCATCGGCACTTACCAGCACTTCCTGCAGGTGATTACATGTTGAATTGCCAGAAACCAATGGAATAAAATAATCATTCACCAGGCTGGTGCAGTATTCGCCGGGAGGCAGGCCGGTTTCGCTGCACACAATTCGCTGCTCCAAACCGGGTGGTGGGCTATACCATTCCCGGCCGGCATCATAATCAATGGTATTAAAAATTTTAAATAGTAATGGCGTAGCAATGTTAGCACCGCTAAGGTCGGGCACGCCGGCACCACTGAAATTGCCCAGCCATACGCCTACGGTATATTTTTTATTATAGCCAATGCTCCAGGCATCCCGGCGGCCATAGCTGGTACCAGTTTTCCAGGCTATTTTAGGTAAATGGGTAGTGCTGCTCCAGCTCACCGGGAAATCGGGCCGGTTTATCTGGCTTAAAATGTCTGTAATCATATAGGCAGCAGCCCGGCTTAATATGCGTTCACCTTTTCCGGTTCGTGAGGGCACGAACCGGGACGAACTTGCGGGCTGTTCCTCCTTCTCCGCCTGAGGCGGAAAGGCCGGGATGGGGGCCGTTAGGATGGGGGCTACAAATTCTCCCTCATTGGCAAAAGCACTGAACAAGCCTACCAGTTCTTCCAGTGTACAGCCGCAGCCACCGAGTATCATGCTCAGGCCCAGCTTGCCCTGGTCCCGTTTAATTTGTTTGAAATTGCATTTGGCAAGGGCTTGTATTAGGTTTTCTTTACCTAATGCCTTCAGGCTATTGACTGCCGGTATGTTCAGCGAATGCTCCAGGGCATACTCCATACTCACCAGTCCATTGAATTTGCGGTCGTAATTTTCGGGGACATAGCCGTTGTAATTAACAGCCACATCAGTCAAAATCATCTTGGGCGTCATCAGGCCGGCATCCAGGCAAAGCCCGTACAGCAAGGGTTTTAGCGTACTGCCCGGCTGGCGGATGGCCGCTGCACCATTTACCTGGCCACCATCCAGCGTGTTTTTAAAATCGGCACTGCCTACGTACGTAATTACCTGGTGGGTTTCATTATCCAGAATAATGACTGAAGTATTGCGGATGCCCTGAAACTGTAATGTTTGTACATATTCTTTTACCAGTTGCTCTGTTTTTAACTGCGTATTCATGTGCAGGCAACTATGGCTGATAGGTTCTGTACGGCTAAGTTTGTAACTAAGATGCTGGGCCAGTTGCGGGGCGGCACTGTGGTTGATGAGCAGCGGCTCCTTTAGTGCATTTTCTATTTCCAGTTGGGTAAACAGTTTTTCATCGGCAAAGCGTTGCAGCCATTTATTCCGCTGCTGAATAACGGCTTCGTTATGTTCGCCCATCTGCAGGCTGTTAGGCTTATTCGGAATAACGCTGAGGGCTACAATCTCCGCCAGCGAAAGATGATCTGGATTTTTTTGAAAATATAAAACGGATGCACTTTTCACCCCTTCAATATTGCCGCCATACGGAGCCAGGTTTAGATAGAGTTGTAAAATTTCATCTTTGTTGTATTTCCATTCTAATTGTAATGCCCGAAAGCTTTCTCTCATTTTATTGAGAAACGTTCGGGGTTTTGGTTCCAGCAGACGGGCAACCTGCATGGTAATGGTGCTGGCACCGCTTGTACGCCGCCCTGTAAACACATTATAAAAAAATGCCCTTCCAATAGCAAATGGGTTAATGCCGGGATGCCAGTAAAACCATTTATCCTCTTTGGCAATAATGGTTTGGCGTAGTAGCGGCGTAATGTCTTCCGGTGCTACTTTCATCCGCCATTTTTCATCACGGGTAAGGTAGGCATGGATTACCTCGCCGCTATCGTCAGTTACAATGGGGGAGTAAGCAATATTATCCGGCAGCGGAAACAGCCAGTTGAGTAAAAAGAAAAGCAGCACTAACCCGGCCACTGTATAGCCTGTTTTTTTCAGCCGGTTCAGCCATTTTCTTTTCATGGTTATTTTAACTATACTGAAACGGAATTGTACGGTTTTTATTGGCCCTCACCACTGTTTTACATTCAGAACATTTTTAACATCATTTGTAAATACAATCTATTACATCAGCATACTATTACAAATTGCATGTATCATGTGCAGCGTTACTTCTGTCTGGCTTTCAATTTTATAAACTGTAGTTGCATGGATGTCAACTTCTTTTTATCAATAAAATTCCCAAATTTTTTGCTGTGATATAAAATTAAAAAATTACTTATCTCTTTTACTTTGATAATATGTGACCACAAAAATTCACTTTTAAAAGTAAGCCCATGTACTGCCATTCCGGTTTCTCCGAAAGTATAATGTATGTCATTTTGAAAACTTGGGTTTGAAACGAATTGTTTAACAGCAATTAGTACAATCAGGGCCGGTGCTAATAACAGGAATAGTCCGCAACCTAATTC
>CAXTDG010000752.1:0-2410 GCA_964242675.1 uncultured Chitinophagaceae bacterium | reverse complement strand
GCCTGTAATGAACGAACAGATAAAAGAATACCTGGGTACTCATACCCGAAGTGTAGTTTCAGATAAATACCTGGCCCTTTTCAGGCCACAGGATTACAAACAAAATGAGCTTGTTTAATTCTATTCATGTACACTATAGAACAGCTTAATGGCGTTCATTTGCCGCACAAAACACTTTGCCTCACTTATGATGATGGCCCTGGGGAAAACACTTTAGCCATCGCGCAATTTCTACACGAGCAAGAAATAAGAGCCACTTTTTTTGTAGTAGGCAAATATGCGGTCGAGCAATCTCATACGCTGGCCGCACTTAGAGAAATGGGGCACCTGATTGGCAACCATACCTACGAGCATCCTGATTTGCCTTACTATGTCTCTATCAATGGCGACATGCAGGGACAGCTTTTACGTACAGATGCCGCCATAAAACCATTTGTCAGTCCTAATACACCTGTCTTTTTTAGAGCACCTTACGGCAAATGGTCAGCAGAAGTAGCAAACGAACTGAACAACAATTTGTTATGTGCAATAAATCATGCAGGGCCAGTGCATTGGGACATTGCTGGCATTGACTGCTACTATTGGCAACTCGGCAAAAGCGTAGCCGAAGCAGTGGAAAGCTACCTTACTACCATAAGAGAAACAGGAAAAGGAATAGTGGTAATGCACGATAATATCGCCGATATGGACATTGTAAAGCCGCTCAATAAAACGCTTGAACTAGCGCAGCAGTTGATTCCCATTTTGAAGGCGGAAGGGTATCGGTTTATAGGGCTTGATGAGGTGTATAAAACGGATAGAACGTTTAAAATTCGTTTACAGGCTAATGGCAAATACATCTGTCTGCAGGACAACGGAACTTTTTCTTTAACTCCGGATCCAAAAGATACGAACACCCTTTTGAGCATAATAGATTGTGGTGATGGAAAAATAGCGCTGCAAGCTGCAAACGACTGCTACGTATTGCTAAAAGGAGAATCCGAAATTGTTACAGAGGGAAAAGAGCCATCGCATCTATCAACTTTTCACCTGGTGCCTGTATTCAACAATCGGCTGATTTTTAGAACGTACAATGGCAACTTCCTAACCGTTGATAAGTCAACCGGCAAGCTAACTGCGGCTGCAAAGTATATGCGACTGGCAACTGTTTTTTCTTATCAACCGGCACAAGGTGCTGCCAATAAGCCTGTTAGTTTACAGATGCATTACCAGCTATGGAAAAAGCGGCTGGCTTTTATAAAATCAAAATTGCTGAGTTAGGTATTTTTTAACCTATAAGCCCTTACTTCATTTTATGCCTGGCATTACCAAAAGCACTTTTACGGAGGCTCAATACACCAAAGAGCAATCGTGGCAAAAAACGAATGCACTTCCAGCAGGAATGCTCATTAAACGGGCTAATACCGAGATGAATGTAAATGCAACAGTATTAAATTACCTGGTACAAAAATTCGACAAAAACGCACCACTTAAAACGCTTGACCTGCCTTGTGGTGAACAAGAATTTGTTAGTTATGAAAAACAGCTTTTCCCCCAGGCAGATATTACTGGCGTAGATATTTTGCCCGGTGAAGCGAAACCAGGGATTCGCCGGTTGAAGATGGATGTAAGCATGCCATTTACCATACCAGATGGCGAGCAGTATGATCTTATTACCTCCATAAGTGGAGTAATGATGTTTAGCAATACCAAGTTATTTATTGAAAATTGTATCAGCCGCCTAAAGAGGGGTGGCACCTTTATTATAACCAATGATAATTCCGCTACGCTGAAAGACAAACTTACTTACTTACTATTTGGCAACCTGCGGATGTTTCCAGCTGTATATGCCGATAATGCCTGGGTTACGGAAAATGTTTCTATAGCCGAAACGGTGAGGTTGCTCCGTATCAATGGCCTGACTATTAAAGACATTGTTTACACTTCTTCCAATTGGAAAGATTATCTCATTTGGCCACTGGCATTTTTTATATACCCCTTACAGCGATGGTATATGCGTCGGTTCAAAGGCGTACTTCCCCAATCTTTAATAGAAAAGATGTATCCATTCAGGCATCTGTACTGTCGTCATTACATTATTATAACAGAAAAGCCGACCTGAATTTATCTATAAAGAACAGGATTGAGAAAACCGTTCTTATTTCGATACTCAAATTTATTTATGTGTGTGCTAAAACCTTTTCTAATGCACAATACAGGAGTATAAACCCACCATTTCTGTGCATGAAATTGTGCTAAACAAGTGTATACAAAAGCTATAAAAAATTTGGATTTCGCCCCATCAGGATACTACTTTAGTTATGCAATTGAGAGGGTAAAGCATCTCGAAAAGATAAAATTGCAGATTGACTAAGTACCCTTTACCGGACGCTTTTCTGACCTCTCAGCCTTTTTGTCCGATAAATTAACC
>CAXTDG010000751.1:0-2428 GCA_964242675.1 uncultured Chitinophagaceae bacterium | reverse complement strand
TCGGCATGTACATAGGGTAGCGTACCGCTGCTTATCCATGCAGAAGAACGAGTACGGGTTTTGCCTGTATCAACAGATTTGTAGGCATCCAGCCCGCCTATAATTATCTGGCTGGCATTGTCCGGATTGATAGCTAATGTGAGGTCGTACCATGCCTGTGAAGAAGTAGGAGAGGCAGGATAGTTTGTCGGATTGGCTTTTACCCAGTTTGTACCACCATCATAGCTTTTATAGCTTTCTACTACGGTTGTTCCATTACCCGATGGTACGGCATACAAGGTGTCGCCTTTGGTAGCCAGTTCCATTCGTCCGCCGCTGGTAGGTAGCCCGGTTCCACTTGCCCAGCTGGCGCTGGTTACTTCTTTCGGCTCATTTGTATAGCGGTAAGCAAGGGTTGTGGTACCAGTGCTATAGCCTAAGCTTACATGCAATCTGCCAGTACTGCTTAGCTCAATATCTGTGCATATAGTTGGAGTGCCGGTTGGTGTAATATTCGTCCAGCTACCGCCTCCGTTGTTGGAGCGGTAAACGCCGGCTGTGTTTCTGCTGGCCAGGTACACAGTGCCGCTATTATCGCACAGAATTTTAAATGTATTAATGAAACCGGTGGAAGAAGGTAGTAAACTGAATGTAGCACCGTTATCCGTACTTTTCCAGATGCCTTTACCTGCAACTGCATCTGCATTGACAGTGCCCTCGCCGGTAGAAAAATAAATGATGGCCGGGTTAGAAGGATCCTGACAAATAGAAGTAACAGCCAGGTTATCAAAATAATCATTTACCGGCGTCCAGTTAATTGGTGGGCTGGTAAGTGTAGTATTCGGTATCATAAAATTGGTACATCTCCACAAGCCACCGTCTGCTGCACCGGCAAACACCGTATTGCCGGTAGGGTCTGCAGCATCTATCAGCATACTTAGTAAACGACCGGAGCAATAGCCGCCGGTAGCAGCAAGCCCTCTGGTATTTCCATTGCTTGGGCCTACACTATCAAACACGGGCCCCCTTTCCTGCCAGATGCCGGATAGCAGTGAGGTACCACGATAATTATCTTTTTGAAAACGGGTGTATTCAATGGCATTCCAGAGCCTTTCCACAGGTACATAGCCTAATGCCGGATCTTTGGTTCTTTCAAACTCTAATTGGTAGCGTTCCATAGGCCCGTCTTCTTCGGCTTCTCCTTCCTCATTTTCTTTTGCTTCATTTTCTCTTTCTGTAACAGTTTCCGATTTTTCGGCAGATAGTTTTTTATGCTGGTTGTTCTGGCACCCCGCTGTTAGTAAGCCTGCAATCAGGCAGGCACCTTGCATAAAACGCAACGCATATTTTTTCATGTAATTAAATAGTTGGTTGGCTGTAAATGTTAGATACATATTTTAATTTAAAAGTTTAAGAACATAATAATCAATAACACTGATGTACTGCTGGCAAATAATTTAACTACATTATGGTTGAATGTATATACAATATTACATTGCTGAAAATAAGACAGGTAGCCCTTTCCTATTATATTATTGTAACTGGTGATTGTTTAGTAATAGTGTACCCTTTTACCACTCGCATATGTAGAAATGATATGAATGAGAGTGTGATGCCTTTTATATTATAAGGCCATTTTGGTAAAAGTAAATATACAAACGCAAATTCTTAAAAAAGATATTGAATAAAATTACTTATCTAAAAGGGAAGCCCCGCTGAACAGCGGGGCTTCCCTTTTAGAATCATCAAATCAGGCTTTGTCTACTGTTTTACAAAGCGAAGTGTTTTGGTTTGTACACCATCCAGCATACCGGTAATGTTGTACACACCGGCAGAAAGCTGTGCCGTATTAATATTGATCAAAGAGCTACCATTCGCAACATTCTGGCTAATGGTTTTAATTACCCTTCCACTCATATCAGTAATGTTGATTTGCATTTTGGTGCTGCGGCTGGCCGCTACACTTAGGAATGCTTCATCACGTACTACGGTGGGGTAAATACCTACCAGTTCGGCACCGGTTGATCCGTTGATGATAGCTACGATAGGCGAGTAGGTTATTTTACCATCTACGTCAATCATTTTCAGGCGGTAATAGTTAGTGCCTTTTAGCGGACTGGCATCCGTATAGTCAAACGGCTGACCACAACGTGCCTGTGTAGCCGTGATGGTGGTGATAGCTTTGAAGCTACGGCTATCTGCACTACGTTCCAGTTCCATTGTGATGCTGGTAGAGGTGCAATTTACCTTCCAGTTTAAAGCATTGCCGGTTCCTGCTCTGATTCCTTTCAGGTATTCAAGGCTAATGGGTAAAGCGGTACCTGCTCTGTTAAGGTAGAAGTTAGAGAAGCCTGGGGTAGTAAAGTTAATCCAACTTACACCACCCGCAGTTCCATTACCGTTTTGTGGAATGAAAGTAATTGCACCATTGGCAGCACTAAAATTATTG
>CAXTDG010000750.1:0-2429 GCA_964242675.1 uncultured Chitinophagaceae bacterium | reverse complement strand
ACCTCAAGCAGTGGATGAGCAGTATTGCTTACTTGTATCAGCACTTTACCCCGGTCATTCTTTCGTCCGGCCTGGCCACTCACCTGCTCCATCAACTGAAAAGCCCGTTCATTCACCCGAAAGTCGGCATAGTTTAAAATGGCATCTGCATCCAGAATACCCACTAGTCCTACGTGGTCAAAGTCCAGCCCTTTTACCACCATTTGCGTACCTACCAGCACATCAATTTTGCGTTGCTCAAACTGGCTAATGAGTGCTTCGTGGCCATGCTTGCCCCGTACGCTATCTACATCCATCCGGGCCGTTTTTATGTTCACCAGGTCTTCACCTACTTTTTCTTCAATGCGTTCGGTACCAAAGTTTCGCTGCGAAAACTCCTGACTACCACAAGCTACACAGGTTTTTACCAACGGATACAACGTGCCACAGTAATGGCATTGCAGTTTATCAGTTGCTTTATGGTAAGTTAGGCTAACATCACAATTATCGCAGTGCGGTATCCATCCGCACACCAGGCAGGCTATGTAAGGGCTGTAGCCCCGCCGGTTTTGGAAAAGTATAACTTGTTTGTTGCGGTTTACATTTTCAGCAATGGCATCCCGCAACTGCGGTGTCAGAATAATTTTATTCTTATCTGTCTTAACGATTTTTTTTAAGTCAATCAGTTCAATCTCCGGCATTTCCATATTGCCGAAGCGTTCGGTAAGCATAGCCAGGCCATACTTGTTTTGTGAAGCGTTGTAATATGTTTCAACCGATGGGGTAGCACTGCCTAATATTACTTTTGCCCCTACCAGGTTGGCATAGTAAATAGCCGTATCCCGTGCATGGTAGCGGGGGGCCGGATCGTATTGCTTAAAGGAGGCATCATGCTCTTCGTCCACCACAATCAGGCTCAGGTTTTTAAACGGCAGCAGCAGCGATGACCGGGCACCAAGAATAATTTTTATCTCGCCGCTTTTTACTTTATTCCAAAGCTCTACTCGTTCATTGGGGTTAAAACCGGAATGATATACTGATACATAGCCGCCGAAATGATGCTGCAGTTTTCGAACTACCTGGGCCGTTAAGGCAATTTCCGGTAGCAAAAAAAGCGTTTGCTTGCCGGCTAATAGGTAGTCTTCAATCAGCGCCATGTACACCTGCGTTTTACCGCTGCCTGTTACGCCGTGTAGCAGGCAAACATCTTTTTCTTCCAGGCTTTTCTTTATCTGCTGCAAAGCCTGTTGCTGATGAGGCGACAACTTGAAATCTGCATTTACATGCCGGGGCATTTGCTGCACCCGGCCAACAACCCGCTTATCAGTTATCAGCACATTCTTATCAAACAAGCCCTTTAGCTGGGCAATAGAAGCATTGGCTTTATTGAGCAGGCGCTGTTGCAGCACTTCGCCTTCTGTTTTTTGATAATGAAGAAATGCCAGCAACAAATCTAACTGGCGGGGAGCTCGTTGCCATTCGTTTATCAGACTTTCCAGCGATTCTTCACTGCGATAGGCTTGACTAAGTTGTAAGTAAGTCTCGGTTTTCTCCGTGTATTTTTCCTTGATAGATTCCCATACGTAGCAAATCTTTTTTTCAATCAGCTTCTTAATGGCAGGGTACACATTGCCCGTATCCAGCAGTTTTTGTACTTGCTGTAGATTCAGTTCTTTTTCCATGTCAAGCGCCTCGGCCACCTTGCGTTCGTTGGGGCTGAGCAATTCGAAATCCTGTCCGTGGTTCTCGTTGTAGCTGATGATGGTTTCGCTACTCAACTTGAGGTGAGCAGGTAGCGCTGCCTGCATCACATCGCCTTCGGTACAGGTATAATATTGGGCCATCCACTGCCAAAGCCGCATCTGCACCGGGTAAATAATCGGTTCTACGTCCAACACGTTCAGAATTTCCTTTGGCTCAAAACCATACGGTGCGTTGCTGTGCAAACCACGCACTACGCCGGCATATTTTTTTGCTTTACCAAAACCTACCTCCACCCGGCTACCCGGCTGCAATATTTTCCGAAATGCTTCTGGTACGCTCCAGGTATAAGTTTGGGGTAGTGATAAAGGAATGATGACATCTGCAAACGAATTTTCTGCATTAGCGGAGGGTGTTGGTGTAACGGCGGCTTGTAAATTATTATCCACTGATGATTGCGTTTCCTTTTCTTGTGCTATTAAGTAAGCAGAGGCCAAACCAAAGCAAGTTTACTTACCTGGTTTCATTGCTTCAGCTTAGAAGTGAAAGGTCGGATTTTATTAATGATTTACGAACCAAGATACTTTATCAATCCTGCCTGCATGGCATCATAAGTGGTTTTTCGTAAGGTGGGCACATCTGCCAGGGTTAGCCCGGCTACCGGTATTTCCTGCAAATGAACTGCCCTGGATTTGCCGGGACTAAGCGACAATACAGACTTATAATGCAACCGCTGTATGGTATCTAGA
>CAXTDG010000749.1:0-2438 GCA_964242675.1 uncultured Chitinophagaceae bacterium | reverse complement strand
GTATTGGTGCAATTAAGCATGTGTTGCTTTTCTGCCTTTGACTATTGAAAAACTTGCTATTGGTGTTACCAAAGCAAACATTATTAAATTAACTTCACCGCACCACAAACAAATTCTTATGAGCAACGAAATGAACCGCAGAAACTGGCTGAAGGCTAGTACGCTGCTTACCGGCGGATTAACCTTTCTATCCGGCAGTTTAAGCAGCCTTGCCGGTCATGCTGCTCCGCCATATATGCCGTCGCCCCGCCTGCTGAGCGATGAGGAGTTTGAAAAGGAAATAGTAAAGCCGCAATTAAAAGCCCGGCTATTTGCCAACGAAAATCCGTTTGGCCCTTCGGAAAAAGCCAAGAAAGCCATTATCGATTCGCTAAGCACCAGCTACCAGTACCCATTTATGCAGGCCAAGGAGTTGATGGAAAAAATCACCACGTTTGAAGGCTTGGGAAAAGACATGGTGGCGTTGGGAGCCGGTTCATCGCCCTTGCTACAGGCCGCCGCTATGTATTATATGAAGGAAGGCGGCAACGTTATTTCCGGCGACCCCAGTTATGCCGACTTACCCGAACATGTGGAAGACATGAAAGGCAAATGGATAAAAGTGCCGCTGACAAAGGAGTACAAGCTGGACCTACCTGCCATGGAAAAAGCGGTGGACAGCAACACCAAAATTGTGTACATCTGCAACCCCAATAACCCCACTGCCACTACGGTAGATATTGCCGAACTAAGAGGCTTCTGCGAACGGGTTTCGAAGAAGGCAACAGTATTTGTAGATGAGGCTTACATCGACTACATGCCCAACCCGCAAGCTGCCAGTATGATTGATTGCGTTAAGAAAGGTCAGAACGTAATTGTGGCCCGTACCTTCTCCAAGTTGTATGGCTTTGCAGGCCTGCGTATTGGCTACATCATTGCCCAGCCCGAAACCATTAAAAACCTGGAGCCGTATTGCACCGGAATCATCTGCATGTCGGCGCCTAGTATACACGCCGCACTGGCCGCTTACCAAGAAAAAACGTTCCTCGATGGCGCCTTGCAAAAAACAAGGGCCAGTAAGAATTACCTGTATGAGGTGCTGAAAAAAGAAGGCTATGAATACATTCCAAGCGATGCTAATTTCGTTATGTTCCCTATTAAAATGGATGGCAAACGCTTCACCGACGAAATGATGAAACGTGGCGTGGGCGTACGTTTCTGGAAGATGAACGATAAAGATTATTGCCGGGTAAGCATTGGCCGCATGGACGAAATGGAAGCCTTTGCCGCAGCGTTTAAGGACGCTTCTTAAAAGATAAGGCAGAGAACAGTTGGCAGTCAGCAGGGAGAACCGTGAAGCTTTATAGTTTGCTGGTTTTCACATCCCGGGTAGCCGGGTTCTACCGTTTTATTTGGGGCTAAGCTATTATCTATCTATTGAACTGTAGTGGCGATGGCACCGTTCAACAGTTATCTATCCATTGGGCTTTATAGAGGCGATGTAGGGCGAACCCATGTTTTGCCCTAATGAATTATGATGCATGTTGCATTTTATTTTGCAACTCCACGTTATACGACTAGGGCAGACACATAGGTCTGCTCCTACGAAATGCGACGCTCAGATTATTTTGAAAGAATAATTAATAATAGCTAGAAATTACATAGAGAATGAAGCAACTAACTACAACCATTTTATTAGCAACCACTATCATCGCATCAAATGCCCAAGATACAAGTAAACTAAAGTCTAGAGCCCTTACCATAGCAGAATATGAAAAGGCTAAAACTTACACCATAAAAGACCTTGACAAAGAAACCTATGTCAAGTTTGACGGTGCTTACATCCTCGACCGCTACGAAATGCGAAAGCCTTATTTCATTACCGGTGATGATGGCCTGAAAAAGCGAATAGACTTGTACAAGCTCATTGCAAAAGAGGGGATGCAAGAACTCGGTACCGCCATTTTTTATAGCAATGAAAAAGGCAAAGTGTACACTGCCATAATGCCCAACGCCACAGCAGATAGCAAAGTGTGGGACAAGTATTTTAATGATATCGACAACATCAATAAAGAAGAAAAAAACTTTGTGCTGAAACTCAGTTATGTATTATCAAAAGAAATGAGTTTTCAGTTGTATAAAGCCATGAATGGGGGCCAGGCAAAAGCCGACGATGGTACCTATGGAACAGATATTTGTTTCCCCGGCGACCAGGAAGTAGCCATGGCAGATGGCAGCAAAAAGGCATTGAGTGAAATCAAGGCTGGCGACCAGGTTATTTCCGTTGACCCGATTACCAAGCAATCTTCTGTAGCACAGGTAAAAGAACTAGTGCAGCATGTTGCAAAAAATTATGCTATCACCAGTCTGTTAGTCGTATCGGCCAAAGAAAAACAAACAGCAAATGGGGTAGAAGTTTTATTAACTAGTAAAGTGCTGGCCGCTACTCCCAACCATCC
>CAXTDG010000748.1:0-2440 GCA_964242675.1 uncultured Chitinophagaceae bacterium | reverse complement strand
GACCACGGATGATAAAAGATTGAATTTCTGAATGAACGTTGAAAGTAGCCGAATGATTATACTTACCTGAATAGTGGAGCTGGTTTGCAAAATATGTAGGCTATCAATCCTACTAATTTTATAATGAGTCTTGCCCTTAAACCCAATACAGAATGGAACAATTGGTAACAGTTGTACGAATGGATTTTCAATCAGTCATCTGTCGTCTGTGGTCTGTTGTCTGCATTTCACTCTTCTTTCGCTGTGTCAGTGTCTGTTTCTATGCCGTTTTTGGCAAACCAGCCTCTTCTCCAGAAATAAACCATCATCAATATACCAGAGCCAATCATTATACTAACCGTAATGAAAAAGCCTCTTTTTTGGTGCGTCAGCGGAATTACGTCAAAGTTCATCCCAAAGATGCCGCCAATCACCGTGGCTGGTGCCATTAGTGTGGTTACAATGGCCAGGTATTTCATTACTTCATTCATCTTCAGGTTCACATTGTTCAGGTACAAATCCTGTAGGCCCATTACCATTTCCCGGTAGTTTTCGGCCAGGTCGCTGGCCTGCACAATGTGGTCGTACACATCTTTAAAATATTTTATTACCCGTTCATCCAGCAGTTCGCTTTCGCTACGCATAATGCCGCTTACCAGGTCTCGTACGGGGTTCATGTTGCGTTTCAGGATAATCATTTCTTTACGCAGCCCGTTTATCTGGTTCATCACTGTGTTAGAACTTCTGCGAATGATTTGTTCCTCCACCTGCTCAATATTTTCACCCAGCTTTTCCATTACTGCGAAGTAGTTATCTACAATCAGGTCAATCATGGAGTAAAAAAGAAACTCAGAACCGGTTTGCCGCAATTTACTGTTCTGCATTTTCAACTTTTCCCGTATCGGGTCAAATACATCCTTCACTGAATCGTCCTGAAAGGACAGCACAAAATTTTTGCCTAAAATAATACTGATCTGTTCCTGCTCTACATGGCAGGTTTTTTCATTGTAGTACAGCATGTACATCAGTGCATACATTATACCTTCTATCTCATCCATTTTTGGGCGCTGCCCTATACTTATTACATCTTCCTGTATCAGTGGGTGCACTTCGTAGCCGTTACAGATGCTTTCAACATCCTCTTTTCGTATGCCATCCACATTTATCCAGGTAACCTGCGGGGTATCGGAAAAAGCCATGCAGGCTGTAGCATTACCCAGGTTTTTCTCTACCAGGTCATTTTCATCGTAGTGGTGTACATAAATGTTCACCTTCTCTGGCCGTACTCTTACCATAGGTTTAGACGGATTGTAAGCCGGCACAATGTGGCGGCCACGGGCATGGCCTAATAAGGGAGATATTACAGATGCAAACTTCATTGGAGTGAACTGTTACATTTTAATGCAAAATAATGAGGGCCATTTCAACTGGTCTGTTATTGCTACAACACAATTTTCATTTATTACTTCTAAAACGGTTTTGCACAGTATAATTACAATAAATGCCGGTATAAAATTTAGCAATCATTATAAAGAGGCATATCTGAAATTAATTGTTTCATTTGCTGGTACAAACCTAAGGTTTAGATAAAGGTGCAATACCATTCATGAACGGGCCTGTAAAAATTTTTCGCCATTTGCCATTTCTCAAAATGGTGCTGTGGCATAGCTTTACTGCCTTCGGAGGTCCGCAAGGGCATTATGGTATGATGTTGCGGCGTTTTACCCAGCAGCGGAAGGATATAACAGAAGCAGAACTGATAGAATATACTGCTTTTTGCCAGATGCTACCCGGTGCAAGCAGTACACAAACGCTTGCCCTTATTGGGTATAAAAGGGGAGGCGTACCGCTGGCCGTTATTACTATTATCATTTGGATACTACCGGCCGGTGTACTGATGGGCATGCTTTCTTTTGTGCTGCATTATTTTAATGAAAAGGCACTTACCATTTTTAATTATATGCAGCCAATGGCTATTGGCTTTTTGGCTTATGCAGCTTTAAAAGCGGGGAAGACTGCTATCAAAAACCCGATTACGGCTATTATCGCTTGTATTGCCTTACCCGCTACTTATTTCGTACTGCATTTATATTTCCTATCCTGATAGTGCTGGGTGGCGTTGTAACCAACTTTAGTAAAAAACGTATCCCACAGCAGGAAACATTGCCTAAAAAAATCAAATGGGTGAATATCTGGTTGTTTGCACTTCTGTTTATTGTATTTGGATATGTATCGGAAACGGCCCGTAAAAAGCAGGTAGTGCAAGGGCGGCAACCGCAGTACAGGATCGTCAATCTATCGGAAAACTTTTACCGTTTTGGTAGCCTGGTGTTTGGCGGCGGTGATATGCTTACGCCTATGATGTACGAGCAGTTTGTAGTTCGGCGGAAAACGAATTACATGACAAGCGAAGAATTCTTAACAGGTAGCGGAATGGTAAAAGCCATACCGGGGCCTGTGT
>CAXTDG010000747.1:0-2441 GCA_964242675.1 uncultured Chitinophagaceae bacterium | reverse complement strand
GATTCATAGCGTAGCTGGTAAATTAGCTGAAGATTCTACACTGGTAAGCAAACGGCCTTTCCGTAGCCCTCACCACACGATTTCGGATGTTGCCTTGGTGGGCGGAGGTGGCAATCCGCAACCCGGCGAAATTTCCTTGGCTCACAACGGCGTTTTATTTCTGGATGAATTACCCGAATTCAAACGGACCGTTTTAGAAGTAATGCGTCAGCCGATGGAAGAACGAAAAGTGACCATCAGCCGGGCCAAAGTAGCACTGGATTTTCCAGCCAGTTTTATGCTCGTTGCCAGTATGAATCCATGTCCCTGCGGCTATTTCAACCATCCTGAACGAGAGTGTACCTGCCCACCGGGTGCCGTAGGTAAATATCTCAATAAAATTAGTGGCCCGCTACTCGACCGCATTGACTTACATGTAGAGGTTACGCCGGTACCTTTCAGCGAACTGAGTAGTAAGCAGACTTACGAAAAGAGCGAAGTGATTCGGCAACGGGTGATGAAGGCACGGGAAATACAATCGGAACGCTATAAAGATTCGGCAGGCACTTATTCCAATGCTCAGATGAGCAGTAAGCAACTTCGGGAAATTTGTGTGCTCGACGGCCCCAGCGCCAACCTGCTGAAAAAAGCGATGGAAAAACTAAACCTTAGTGCCCGTGCCTACGACCGCATCCTGAAGGTAAGCCGAACAATTGCCGACCTGGCTGGTGAACCAAATATCCGCCCCGAGCATGTAGCCGAAGCCATACAGTATCGTAGTTTAGATAGAGAAGGTTGGAGCGGTTAAAGAAGTTTAAAGTTTAAGGTCTAAAGTTTAAAGTTCTGCTGCTCTGACATTCATGCTTTTCGCATCACGGGAAGTGTTCTTTTTACCATTTTCTTTTTGAGCCAAGCTAGATTTATCCATTGAGCTTTTGTGGCGATGGCACCGTTCAACTATTATTTATCCATTGAGCTTTTACTGAAGCGAAGAATGACATAACATCGCTCTTAGCGACCTTTGCTCATTATCGCTAAAAAAACAAAATCTTCAAACAGGCAGTTTTTATTTGCATTATCAATTCTCCATTGTCAATTATTAATTAATAAAAGTGAACGCCTCCCTTATCTATCAATATTTTTCCGAGTTCACCCCAGCCCAGCAACAGCAGTTCAACGGACTGGAAGCGGTGTATAAAGAATGGAACGAAAAAATAAACGTCATCAGCCGTAAAGACATTGACAGCCTGTATCTGAAACATGTACTGCACAGCTTGGCTATCTCCGCCGTCTTCGATTTTGCACCCGGCAGCCAGGTAATTGACATTGGTTGCGGAGGCGGTTTTCCCGGTATACCGCTGGCTATTTTTTTCCCGGAAGTGCATTTCCACATGGTAGATAGCATTGGCAAAAAATTGAAAGTAGTAGAAGCCGTTGCTGAAGCAGTAGGTTTAAAAAATGTTACCATTCAGCATACCCGTGCTGAAGATATCAAAGACCGCAAGTTCGACCTGGCTATTAGCCGGGCAGTAGCGCCATTGAAAGATTTACTTTTTTGGAGTACTTCAGTGTTGAACAAAAACTCAAAAGTAAAACGCCAGACGGAAGAAGGCCGCCCTGTTGCCCGTGGCCTCATTTGCCTAAAAGGCGGCGACCTAGCCCAGGAAATTTCTGATAGCCGGGCCAAGCCCAAAGTGTGGGATATTCATTCGCTTTTCCCAGAAGATTTTTTTGAAGGAAAATATGTGTTGCAGGTAGGGTAGTCGACAGTCAATAGTCGGCAGGAGAACCGTAGATTTTTGTTGCCTATGCTTTTTTATAAAGCCCATAGTTTTTACTGGCAGTAAGGTCGAAACGAGTAGATCCACCTCCAATCAGTTTTTTAATTTTACCTTTTTACTTTTCACTTATTTCGTTGCATGTCGCCATTATTGCTTCTCACATTTGTGCTCCTTTATTTTTTACTGCTGCTAGGTGTGGCCTGGTATACCGGTCGCCATGCCAACAACGAATCATTCTTCATTGGCAACCGCAACAGCAACTGGATGTTGGTGGCTTTCGGCATGATTGGTACCAGCCTGAGCGGTGTTACGTTTGTAAGCGTACCGGGGCAGGTTGGTCTACAGGGCTTCTCTTATTTCCAGATTGTAATTGGCTATTTCCTTGGCTATTTCGTAGTGGCGTATGTGTTGCTGCCGCTGTATTACCGCATGCAGCTTACCTCCATTTATTCATACCTCAACAATCGCTTTGGGTTGACCACTTATAAAACCGGGGCACTGTTTTTCATTCTCTCCCGTACGCTGGGTGCTACCGCAAGGCTGTACTTAGTTATCAATGTATTACAAGTGTTTTTTCTGGAAGAATTATTTGCAAAAGCTGGCATTGGCTCCAGTCAGTCGTTTGCCATCAGTACAGCCATTATATTGCTGATGATTTTACTATACACATTTAAAGGTGGT
>CAXTDG010000746.1:0-2450 GCA_964242675.1 uncultured Chitinophagaceae bacterium | reverse complement strand
CAGTATAGATAAATTTTATACAGAAGATAAACTGAAAGCCATTGCCAATGCTGCCGGTGCAAACACAGGCGATTTAATTTTAATACTCGCGGGCGCAGAAGAACGTACCCGCAAAGCCGCTAGCGAATTACGTTTGGAAATGGGCAAGCGTTTAGGCTATCGTAAAGAAGATGAATTCAAACTACTGTGGGTGCTCGACTTCCCCTTATTTGAATATGCTGAAGAGGACAATCGTTGGGTGGCCCGCCATCATCCGTTTACCAGCCCTAAGCCATCCGATATTACTACCATGATTGGCAATGATCCTTCTATTGCGGATGCATCAAAATACCTGGAGCATCCGTATGCTAATATTAAAGCTAATGCCTATGATATGGTATTAAATGGTAATGAAATAGGTGGTGGAAGCATCCGTATTTACCAGCGGGAATTACAGGAAAAAATGTTTGCTGCATTAGGAATGGATGCCGAAGAACAGCAGCATAAATTCGGATTTTTATTGGGTGCTTTTGAATATGGTGCCCCGCCACATGGCGGCATCGCTTTTGGCTTCGACAGGCTATGTGCCTTATTGGGCGGCAGCGAAAGTATCCGTGATTTTATTGCCTTCCCTAAAAACAACAGCGGCCGTGATGTAATGCTGGATGCACCGGGTACGATTGATCAGAAACAATTTGATGAATTGCAGATTAAGCTGGATTTGAAATAATTAAAACCAGGCGGAGCCGACCGGAATGTTGCAACTTTTGGAAAGTTCTCAAACTTTCCAAAAGTTTAATCTGGGTAATTAAATTTGAAAATCTACAAGCTGTCTGTTCAACATTCTTTCATACAATTTTGAATTGCGTTTCAGCTTCTATTTACCGCTTCATTAATCAGCCACAACCATGAAATATTTTCTGCTATCTCTTTGCTTACTTACGCTATTTACTACTGCACAACCGGTTGTAGCAAAACTTCCAACACTTACGGCTGCCCCACCCGCCACGGTTGGCGTATCCGCCACAAGGCTTGAACGCATTGATAATTTAATGCAGGAATATATAAACAAACAATGGATAGCAGGTGCAGTAGCTATTGTGGTGAAAGATGAAAAAATTATATACTATAAAAGTTTTGGAAATGATATACGTGGCACTAAAACACCCGTTCAGAAAGATGATATTTTTCGTATTGCCTCACAAACAAAAGCCATTACCAGCGTAGGTATTATGATGCTGTATGAGGAAGGAAAACTGGGGCTGGATGATGCTATTTCCAAATATATTCCTGAGTTTAAAAATCCGAAGGTGTTGGATAAATTTAATGATACCGATACTACTTATACCACTGTACCGGCAAAAAGAGAAATCACCATCAGAGATTTACTTACCCATACTTCCGGCATTGATTATGCACAAATTGGTTCGCCGAAAATGACGGCCATTTATGCCAAAGCCGGTGTGGTGGGCGGCATTGGCGTAGGCCATATTGTACTGGCTGATAAAATGAAAATATTAGGCGGCCTGCCATTGGTGCACCAGCCCGGCGAAAAATGGACGTATGGTTTAAATACTGATTTGCTGGGTTACCTGATTGAAGTAATCAGCGGCAGTTCGCTGGATGCTTTTTTCCATCAGCGCATTTTTGAACCACTGGGCATGAATGATACCTATTTCTATTTGCCTGTTGCCAAACGTTCGAGGCTGGCAACGCTATACACCGAAGATGAAAATAAAAAAGCAGTGAAAGCACCCACTACTATGAGCCTGAGCGGAACCGTTACCGCCGATTACCCCGCTACTGATGGTACTTACTTTTCCGGTGGCGGTGGCTTATCTTCTACGGCTTATGACTATGCCATATTTATGCAAATGCTGCTGAACGATGGCCAGTACAATGGCAAGCGATTGCTAAGCCCGGCGGCCGCACGGCTAATGCACACACAACAGTTTAGCCAGCCTATGTACAATGGCGATGTATTCGGGCTTGGCTTTGAAGTTGTTCCTGCAAATAATGCCGGAAAAAACATGCTGTCTGCCGGCTCCTATTTTTGGGGTGGCATGTTTAGTTCATCCTACTGGATTGATCCTAAAGAGAAAATAGTAGCCCAGCTATTTCTCAACCAATACCCTAACAGCCACGGCGAAATACATTCAAAGTTTCAGACGATGGTGTATGGGGCAATTGAAGATTTAAAGGAGTAGAGATGTTGTATGGCAACGTTTCTGTTGTGCTTGTTTTTACAAAATAAAGTTTCAAAAGTTGAGAAAATATGTTTTTATAAAATTGTCCTTATCAGATAAGTTTTGTCAAACTTTTAAAGACTACAAAAAGTCCCTGAATAAAATTCCTATTCGCTACAATGCTCTGTGGTATTAGATTTTATTCGTTTAGATCAATAATTATTTCTTTAATGTAATTAAATATCTTCAGCCAAAACTCATAAAAAAAGTGAGTTTGGCTGAAGA
>CAXTDG010000745.1:2205-2461 GCA_964242675.1 uncultured Chitinophagaceae bacterium | reverse complement strand
TGTGACGATGAAGAAACAGTACAGCGAAAGGAGGATGAGGCAGAGCACATTCAGAAAAAAGAAGAGAAAGAAAATCAACCCAAACTTTTTGTAAACGCTTCCGGTGCATTGGTGCAGCGAATGGAAGACGAAGAAGTGCATCCCAAACTGCACGATGAAACTGCCGTACAGCGAAAGGAAGAGCATGATGAAGACAAGCGTCAGGTTCAACCTAAGCTAAACTTTGTTCACCGCCAGCACCAGGAAGAAAATAGGC
>CAXTDG010000745.1:0-2195 GCA_964242675.1 uncultured Chitinophagaceae bacterium | reverse complement strand
GGCGACAGCTATTCACCTCAGACGCAAGGATCGGGGTCCACCAGCTGTTTCCCCCCGACTCGAACAAAATTTACATAGTAATACCGGCAGCGGCCGCCCTATAGATTCCGGCACCCGGCAATTTATGGAAAGCCGTTTCGATGCCAATTTTAGTGGGGTAAAAGTGCATACCGATAGCCATGCTTCGCAACTAAGCAATAGCATTAATGCACAGGCATTTACCCACGGCCGGAACATTTATTTCAACTCCGGCAGGTACAGCCCTGATACCGGAGCAGGTAGGCATTTGCTTGCCCACGAACTAACGCATACCATTCAGCAGGGAACTGCCACTACAAAATCCGTCAGCAGAAGAATCAAAAAATTTCAAACTGCTGGAGGGTTTCCCTATAGCGTATTAAATAAGTCTAAGTCAACTGCCTCAAAAAGAGACATAATTGAAAACAATAAGCTTAAAAAACCCACTTCGGATACTGTATTAAATTCCTCTAAAGAAACAGCCTTACATAAGGAAAATGTTTCTTTTATTGATGCAGGCAATCCTAAAGAGGATGCCACTAAAGATGTAAAAAAAGAAGGCAGTGAAGTTTATAAAAATAATGGTATTGATGATAACAATACAGAAGTAAAGGCAATTTCATATTCACCAACAACACCAAAGAAAGATCCGGATTTTCAAAAAGCAAAAGCCTTAATTACGCATGAATCTGTAAGGCAAAAAAACCTCCATGCACCTGCCGAAACAAAATAGATAGAAGCTGAAAATGCTTCTGCATTATCATCGGATGAGCAGATGAGCCAGGATGCAAAAGAAAAAAATACAATTGTAATCGAGGCTATTGCACAACAGCAGATAAACTCCAAAAAAAGATTTAGTGCTGATAGTTTTAAAGAAAGTTTTAGAGCACTCATTAATGCAAAAAAACCTAAGACAGAAGATGCTGCAAAGGAGATGGCACAAAACCCTCCTGTTAAAAATATTGCCGACGATTTTTCGGCAGGAGTAGCAAAAAAACAATCCGGAATTACAAAACCTTTGGAAGATAAAGCCATACCAAACCCAACAGGTGGAGTATTGCAAAAAGCAGATGCGGACTTGCCAAAGGGCACACACCCCCCTGTACCGAAATCTATTACTTCGAGACTGGTAATCCCGACGACAAAAACTGACGAAGATATATCTGAGCAAAAAGAAAGTGACCGTATAGATAATACGATGGCTCAGAATAAATTGAGTGATGATCAATTAACGGAATCAAGAGAACCAACATTTATTGAAACCTATAAAGTGAAAGAGCTTGCAAAACAAAAAGCAAATGAAGCACCACAGGAATACCGGGCAAAAGAAGAAAGTATTTTAGAAACTGCTGAAACTAAAGCAGCAACCATTACAGCATCACAATTACATGGCCTGGCTAATAAAAATACTAAATCGGGTGGTGATGTTTTTACAAGTCAATCTGCAACGGAATCTAAAACCGAAAAAAGGCAAAAGGAAATTAAAGAAAGTATTGAAGGTATTTACAACCTTACTGTTATTGAAGTGAAATTTATTTTGCAAACAATGACGGACAAAGTAAAGAATGATTTTACTAATAAGCTTAAAGAAAAAACAGACCTATTCAATGACCACCTTAGAAGCAGGATTAGCAAGTATTATGGCAAATGGAGAATAGATGATGAGATATTCGGGCCAAACCCCGTAGTAGTTAAAGACGATGGTACCACAAGGAGTTTAACTGATACGGAGATAAGCGATATGATGTTTCGGGGCAAAACGATTGATGTAATAAACCCGGATGTTTACGAAATATTCGTTAGCGAAAAACAGCTATTTACGGATGCAATGGATATAGAGTTAGACACCATTGCTGCCAATGTAGAACAAGGATTAATGAATGCTCACCATGCAATTAAAGCAGGCGAACAACTCATTACCGTTTATAAATCTACACTTAAGGGTGATGAATTGACCTATGCAACCCAGCTTGAAGATGAAGTGAAACTGAAGTTTGAAAACCTTGAAACAAGTATTGATGATGCCAGGGAAGATTTGTTGAATACGCTTGCCGACGAATATAAAGATAATATTACGGCAATGGACAAATCTTTTAAAGACATCAATGATGAATTAAAAAAGAGCTGGATAGACAGAGCAATAGAATTTATTGAAACCGTTGCAAAAACTATCTATC
>CAXTDG010000744.1:0-2461 GCA_964242675.1 uncultured Chitinophagaceae bacterium | reverse complement strand
GTTATTCCCAGCCTGGTAATTACAATATTAGCCTGGTGGTGAAAAGTGTACAGGGTTGTGTATCAGATACTTTTTACAAAACCGCTTTTGTATACCTGCAACCTCGTGTAGATGCCGGTCCATCCTTCATAGTGCCGGAAGGATCAGTAGTGAAATTTGCTGCACTTGCCAACGATACCACTATAAGATTTTTGTGGACACCAGGTGCTGATTTGAACAACGATGCTATACTAACACCATCGCTGATAGCCCACAGCAACCAGACTTATATCCTTACTGCTACCGGCGATGGTAATTGTACTGCCACAGATTCATTAACTGTAAAAATTCTTAGGCCACTTATTATACCAAACGTATTTTCACCCAATGGCGACGGTATTAATGATACCTGGGTAATACCGAACCTGGCTGACTATCCGGGAGCTACAGTTGAGATATATGACCGCTACGGAAAACTGGTAACCCGCTACACCGGATACGCCCAACCCTGGAACGGAACCTACCAGCAAAAGCCGTTACCAATCGGAACTTACTACTACATCATTGATCTGCGAAATGGTTTTAAATCCATGAACGGACCAATAACGATTATACGATAACAATTAAAAAACTATTCCACAGAACCAACTAAAACTAAGCGATGAGAAGACTTTTAAAAGTAGTGATGTGTGCATCGGTGCTGGCAACGGCCCAACAATCTTCTGCTCAGGTGGATCCGCATTTTACGCAGTACTATGTGTATCCTTCCTTTCTAAACCCGGCGCTAACCGGTGCATTCGATGGCACCTATCGGGTATCAGGTATCTACCGCAACCAATGGGGCGGGGTAATCAACCCTTACTCAACACCTGGTTTGACGGCCGATTTCAACACCGGCAAAAACCTGAGTTTAGGTGCATCGGTGCTGAACCAAACAGCGGGTGACGGTGGCTACAACTACCTGACTGGTTACATTTCTGCAGCCTTTACCGGTATCCGTTTTGGCAATGGCGGTAACCAACACATTTCATTTGGTATACAGGGCGGTTTGGTTAATCGTCGTTTCAATAGAGACAAACTACATTTTGGCGATCAATGGAATCCCATCACCGGTTACAACCCCGGCGTACCTAGTGCTGATGTGTTTACCAAAACCTCTGCTACTACTTTTGATGCGGGTGCCGGTGTTTTGTATTATGATGGTACACCTGGCCGCAAGGCAAATGTGTTTGCTGGTTTTTCTGCCAACCACCTTACCCGCCCCGAAGATCCATTTAGCGTAGGTGCTAAGGAAAAGCTGCCTATTCGCTACACGGTGCACGGTGGTGTACGCATACAGGCTGGCGATAATTTTATTCTTACCCCCAATTTGCTATACCTGCGCCAGGGCAATGCCGAAGAAAAAATGGTAGGTGCTTACGGTCAGTTTAAAGTGAATCCTGAGTTTGATTTTTTAGTAGGTGGCAACTGGCGCTTGGATGATGCTGTAGCGCCATACGTTGGTTTCTATTATAAAAGCCTTACGCTTGGCCTTAGCTACGATGTAAATGTGAGCGACCTGGGCCGTATGGTAGGAGGTGCTAAAGCAAACACTTTCGAAGTATCGCTAACGCTGATTGGCAAAAAGAAAATGAAGCTTCAAGACGAAAACTTCGTGTGTCCGAGATTATAAGAAAGTCGGGAAGGCCGGAAGTGGGAAAGTCTGAAAGATGCTCAATCATTTAGAACCATTCACGACTGACGATTCAAGACCATTCAACATTCACCATCATTATTGACCTAAATAATTCCTCTGAATGAGCTATAAACCTACTCAACTTATTTATACCGCTTTACTCACTGTCTCATCTCTATCCGCTTTTTCCCAAACGGCATCCGATTACCTAAAGGCAGCTAACCGCTTTTACGAAGAAGGCGATTATTACTCTGCCTCTCAGTATTACGAAAAATACCTGACCGGTAAACCTGGCAATGCAAGATCAGGCGGTTACAATCCGTATGTTGTACAGAAAGTGGCAAAAATTAGCCCTGCTACTTCGCCCAGCAGCCGGAAAGATGTGGTGTACAACCTGGCCGAAAGCTATCGGAAGATTAATTACTTTTCTAAAGCGGAACCTTACTACCGGGAGGCTGCCACCATGGGGCCGGTAAACCCACTGGCACCGTACTGGCACGCCAAGTGCGAACGGGCTATGGGCAACCTAGATAGCTCCGAAATGGAATTCAAAACATTTCAAACAGCTTATACCACCCAGGATGAAGTAAGCAAAGACGTACAGAAAGAGCTAAGCAATATTGCTTTTGTAAAACAACAACGCAGCCGTAAAGATCTGGGTCGTTATGCGGTAGATAAAAGTACCAACCCAGCCAATTCGGAAGGAGCTACTTATGCTCCGTTTTATATGGGCGATGGTACGCTGACCTTTACCAGTACCCGGCCCGATACCGGAACTGTAAAAGTGGCTGGCAAAAATCCTTACAC
>CAXTDG010000743.1:0-2466 GCA_964242675.1 uncultured Chitinophagaceae bacterium | reverse complement strand
GCGTGGTGGCTACCAACCTGCCGCTAAATGCTTTCATGTGCGGTTGCTGAAACGATTCCAGGTTAGTGGCATCGCCATTAGCCACACATTTAAAACTACCAGCACCGCTTACTGCAAACTGAATATCGTTAGCTGCATCAGGGCAAAGGTTGCCGTCCTTATCCATCACTTTCACGGTGATGTACGACAGATCTTTTCCATCAGCGGCAAGCACAGTTTGGTCAGCAACCAATTCTAAATGATGCGGCTTGCCAGCCGTTTTTACTGTCTCCTCTCCTACTGCTTTACCAGCAGCATCGTAGGCAACAACTCTTATGCTGCCGGGTTGGTACACCACGTCATTCCACATAAGGCGGTAACGGGCCGTTGCAGAATCTTTGCTTTTGGTGCGGCGGCCCTGGCTTTTGCCATTTACAAACAGTTCGGCGCTTGGGGCATTGGTATAGCAAAATACTGGTGTTACCAGCCCTTCCCGGCCGGGGAAAGTCCAGTGCGGTACTAAATGAATGGTTGGCTTTTCGGTATTCCAGCGGCTGCGGTACAGGTAAAAACGATCTTTAGGTAAGCCTGCCAAGTCAACAATCCCAAAGTAAGAACTATGCGAAGGCCATTTTTCGTCGTAAGGTGTAGGCTCGCCGAGGTAGTCAAAACCTGTCCAAACAAATTCGCCCATTACATATGGCAAATCATCCTGCTTCACAAATTCATCATCGGGAATCTGACTCCAATAGCAAGCTTCAAAATCGTAAGACGAAGTTTGGTTATCTGGATATTTCTGCTGCTTTGCATACAGTACAGGAAATTTATAAACGCCTCTTGAACTTACGGTAGAAGCCGTTTCGGTTCCCAAAATAAACCCTTGCGGTAGGCGGTCGTTTGCTGCCTGGTACTGAGCAGGTTTATAGTTGAATCCAGCAATATCCAGCAAGGCAGCAAAGTTGTTATCCAGCGCCGCTTTTATCTGGTCCATACCAGCCGTTACGGGGCGGGTAGGATCTTCCCGATGCACAATGTCTTGTAGGTATTTCAAGATTTTATTGCCGCCTTTTGCACCCTGGTCAGGCACTTCGTTGCCAATGCTCCACATCACTACGCTGGGGTCGTTCCGGTAATGATGCACCATGTTTACCATGTCCTTTTCCGACCATTCGGCAAACAGGTGACTATAGCCATTTTTCACCTTCGGCGTTTTCCATTCGTCAAATGGTTCCACCATCATCATAAAGCCCATACTATCGCAGAGCTGCACCAGTTCCGGTGCTGGCATGTTGTGCGATGTACGGATGGCATCGCAACCCATATCTTTTAAAATGGTTAGTTGACGGCGAAGCGCTGCCACATTAATGGCTGCACCCAGCGGCCCCAGATCATGATGATTACATACGCCTTTGAACTTGCGGTTCTTCCCATTCAGGTAAAAACCGGTACCAGCTTTCAACTCAATAGTGCGGATGCCAAATGTGGTAGTGTATTCATCTTTCACAGTGTTTCCGGCATATAGTTTTGAAACAGCTTTATATAGGTTCGGCGTTTCCGGCGACCAAAGGGCAGGTGTTTTTACAATGATGTCCTGCTCAAATTCAGCGCTATCAGTGCTTTGTAGATCGGTAGAGGTGGTTGCTACAACCTGCCCAGCCGCATTTTGAATATCCGTTTGCAGGCGCAGGGGCTGGTAAGCAGCAGATGCCGTTTGTACCTGTGTTTTCACTTTTACTTTAGCAAAATCAGCACTTACTTCCGGGGTAGTAATATAAGTACCCCAAACGGGTATGGCAGCATCCTGCGTAATGATGAGATGCACATTGCGGTATAGCCCGGCACCTGGATACCAGCGACTAGCTTCCGTCAGGTTTTCGCAGCGAACGGCCAACAGGTTAGTTTGCCCTTCATTTAAAAAAGAAGTTATATCCACTGTAAATGAGTTGTAGCCATACGCCCAATGCCCGGCTTCTTTTCCGTTTATAAATACTTTCGGGTAGCTCATAGCGCCATCGAACAGCAGTACAGCCTGCATTCCTTTTTTAAAAGTAGGTGCTGTAAAAGACCGTCGATACCAGCCTACGCCTACAAATGGCAACCCACCGGTGCGGCCACTTTTTACCGTTGCTTCCTTTTCACCATTTTGGGTGATGGCTACTTTCTGTAAATCATTTTGCCCATCAAACGGGCCATAAATAGCCCAGTCATGCGGTACGGTTACGCTTTGCCAGGCCACATCATCGAAGGCCGTTGCTTCTGCACCAGCAGCTTCGCCTTTGGTAAATTTCCAGCCCTTTTCCAGCAAGTATTCCGTACGGGTTTGGGCATTTACCAAAATACTACTTATCACAAGTAAAAACAGTCCGGCAATAATTTTATTCATCATCATTCTTTTAAACAACAGTCTATAAATAGGGTAAGTCTCTTAATCAAAGTACGCTTGAAAATCATTGGCCACAACCTTTTGATACACCAACTCAATCTGAC
>CAXTDG010000742.1:0-2471 GCA_964242675.1 uncultured Chitinophagaceae bacterium | reverse complement strand
GTATCGGAAAGGGAAAGAAAGATTGTGCTGGATTCTTTATCTAAAGTTGAGTACGAACTGGAACATGCTATTGATAAGCATAGCAAAAGCCTGATTGTAGCCAATATTGAACTGTTTCTAAACTACTGCCAGCGTTTTTATGACCGGCAGTTTATTACCCGTGCCGATGTACATAAGGGTGTGCTTGAGCGATTTGAACAACTATTGAACGACTACTACAAAACCGACAAACCAAAAACGCTGGGCTTGCCTTCCGTAGCATATTGCGCCGGGGAACTCAACCTTTCTTCCGGCTACCTCGGCGACTTAGTAAAGAAGGATAGTGGTAAAACAGCACAGGACTATATTCAATCGAAAGTAATTGAGGTGGCAAAAGAAAAGATTTTTGACTTAGGTAAATCTATAAGTGAGGTGGCGTATGAATTGGGATTTAAATATCCGCAGCATTTTACTCGCCTGTTTAAGCAGTGGGTGGGCAGTACACCTAATGAGTACCGGGGGCTGAATTAAACAGACTGGAATTCGGTAGCGGCAAGTAGCTATGACTATCCTTTAGCGACAAATCAACTGTGGATAGTTGTTTAAAACCGCTTCTTCCTGAATCTTGCCAGTAGTATCGAAAATATAATCGTGGTTTTTACACTCGATTTGGATTGATGTATTTGCCTACTTTTCATCATATAATTCACTCTATTATAGCAGCGGGTGGTTTCTCTTTAAAGCTATATTTTTTTATTGGTAACACAAACCAGAATAGGGCTCATTGAAGTGAACCCCATTCTGGTTGTATAGCGTTAATTATTTAACCATCCATATTCACTCATCCATTTTACAATGGCGGGGTTACGGTGGTCAAAAAATACGCTCTTCTCACTATCTAAAGCTTTGATTTGCTGTAAATCTTCATTAGATAGTTCAAAATCAAAAATATTGATGTTCTCAAGCATCCGCTCTTTACGGGCTGACTTAGGAATGGCAACTACGCCCCTTTGTATTAACCAGCGCAGGATAACCTGGGCAACTGTTTTATTATATTTTGCTCCGATGGCAGCCAGTACTTCATTTGTAAACATGCCATTTATTCCTTCAGCAAACGGCCCCCAGGCTTCAATCTGTACATTGTTATCTTGTAAAAATTGTTGGGTTTCAATTTGCTGATGGTAAGGGTGCGCTTCAATCTGGTTAACGGCAGGTGTAACTCCACTGTTGGCAATTAAATCCATCAACCTGTCTGGCAAAAAATTGCATACACCAATAGCCTTGATTTTTCCTTCATTATACAACTCCTGCATAGCCCGCCACGAGCCGAAAATATCTCCAAAGGGCTGGTGTATTAAGTATAGGTCAATATAGTCAAGCTGTAGGGCTTCAAGAGATTTTTGGAAAGCAGCCATGGTTTTTTCATAGCCAGCTTCCTTGCTGCCAAATTTGGTTGTGATAAACAATTCTTCTCTGGGAACACTACTTCTTTTAATGGCATTTCCTACCGCCTGTTCATTTCCATACAGTTCAGCAGTATCAAATAAACGATATCCTGCTTCGATTGCACTAAGCACAGCTTCCTCACATTCGACACCCATGATTTGCATCACTCCAAATCCCAATACCGGCATTTCTACCCCATTATTCAATTTTATCGTTTGCATGATTGTTTGTTTTGGTGTGCAAGGTTGATATGACCAGATGTGCTGCTTGTATACAGATTACTGTTTTACTTACCAATATTGCTGATTTACGTTGACGTATCTGTAATTGGAGCAGTAAGGTGATAATTTTAAACTACAGAATAAAATAGTGTATGGAAAAGACCTTACAGGTTAATACAATCAGTGACTTCAATGCGCTCTGCAACCACGAAACACTGCACCCCTTGGTAAGCGTTATTGATGTTTCAAAGTCAACCGCAACGTCCGCTCCGACGACTCCGACAAGTGCAACAAGCGTAAGTTTCGGTTTTTATACTGTGTTTTTAAAGGAAGTGAAATGCGGTGACCTGCGGTATGGAAAGAACACATACGACTATCAGGAAGGCACGCTGGTGTTTATTGCACCCGGGCAGGTGATGGGTGTTGATAATAGCACAGAACCTCTACAGCCCAAAGGCTATGCGCTGGTCTTTCATCCCGATTTAATACATGGCACACACCTGGGAAAGCACATACAGGACTACACTTTCTTTGGATACGGGTCAAATGAAGCGCTGCATACATCGGAACGGGAACGACGCATTGTGCTGGATTGCTTTTCGAAAATTGGTTATGAATTAGAGCATGCTATTGACAAGCACAGCAAAAACCTGATTGTAGATAACATTGAGCTCTTTTTGAATTACTGCGTTCGGTTTTATGACCGCCAGTTCATAACCAGAGATACTGCTCACAAAGGAATCTTGGAAAGGTTTGAGATTTTATTGAGCGAATATTTTGGGTCGGAGAAACCGCAAACCATTGGCTTACCTTCTGTAGCTTACT
>CAXTDG010000741.1:0-2480 GCA_964242675.1 uncultured Chitinophagaceae bacterium | reverse complement strand
CGTTTGGCATGTTTGCCGATAAGTTTGGCATTCAGTGGATGATCAGTTTCAACGAAAAGTATAACCCTTAAAATGCAGCCATATGGAAATGAAAAAAGTTGAAAAAGCCATTGATATTACCGCTTCTAAAGCAAATGTTTGGCGGGTATTAATTGAAGATGAATTTACCCGTCAGTGGTTTGCTGAGTTTATGCCGGGTACACATGCCACTACCGATTGGAAGGAGGGCAGTACCGTTACCTATACCGATGCCGATGATAACGGCATGATTGGTAAAATTGCATCCAACAAGCCGCAGGAAGAACTAATTGTAGAACTCACCGGAGAAATTCTTAAAGGCAAGGAAGAATACGAATCAGCATCAGCTAAAGCAGTGCAGGGTGGCAAAGAAATTTATCGCTTATCGGACAATCATGGACGTACGCATCTGGCCGTAGAAACGGGCATGCCAGCTGACTACTACGAAACAATGACCCTGGCATGGGACCGGGCATTGGAAAAAGTGCGAATGCTATCTGAAATGCTGGAAGTGCAGTAGTGCGATTGCTTTGTAAACTATTTTAAAGGTTGCCAGTTTTTAAAAGCTGGCAACCTTTTGTTTTTAAGGTAAACTGCTTCTTTTAAACGAGCCATAGTACTATTTGCAATCGGGTTGCTGGATTTCGTTTTGCCTGGGCCATTTGAATTTGCCTTTTGCCCATTGCCCGTTTGAATTTGGTTCAACGGCTCTCCCGAATATTATTTTCCTTTGCTGCAAACCGAGCCAAGCCACATGATTGATAGTTTCGAAAAAGTAAGCGTAAAAATCTTTTCTACACAGGCTGATGGGAGCAAGTATGCAGCACAGCAAATTAGGGATCTGGTGCAACAAAAGCAAGAGGAGGGAAGCCCTTGCATCCTTGGCCTTGCTACCGGTTCTACGCCTATAAAATTGTACGAGGAACTGGTACGCATGCATCGGGAAGAAGGGCTGAGTTTTCAGAACGTAATTACTTACAACCTCGACGAATACTACCCGCTGGAAGCGGCTGAATACGAAAGCTATCACAGCTTCATGCACCGACATCTTTTCAACCATATTGATATTAAGCCGGAAAATATTCACCTGCCCAGCGGCGAATGGCCAAAGGAAGAAATAAAGCAATGTAGCCATGAGTACGAGGAGCAGATAGAAACTTCTGGGGGAATTGATTTGCAGGTGCTGGGTATTGGTAATAATGGTCATATTGGTTTTAATGAACCGGGCAGCAGCATCTTCTCAAAAACCCGTTTGGTAACTTTGGAAAATAGTACCCGGCTGGCCAATGCCCGTACGTTTCGACATATTTCACAAGTGCCACGTATGGCCATTAGCATGGGCATTAGCACCATTCTAAAAGCGAAAAAAATCATCTTACTGGCTTGGGGAAATAAGGCTTCTATTATTGCTAAAAGCGCTGAGGGCAATGTAACCGAGCAAATACCCGCCAGCCTGTTGCAACAGCATCCGGATTGTACTTTCATTGTAGATGAAGCAGCAGCATCTGAACTTACCCGTATCAAGCAACCCTGGCTCACTGGTGAGTGCGACTGGACGGAAGCGATGGTAAAGCGGGCCGTAATAAACATGGCTTTAAAACTAGATAAGCCTGTGCTAAGCCTTACCACCACCGACTATAATGAAAATGGCCTGAGCGATTTACTGCTTGAAAAAGGCGATGCTTATGAAGTAAACCTACAGGTGTTTTATAACCTGCGGGATACCATTACCGGCTGGCCCGGCGGCAAGCCCCATAGCAATTCTCCGGAGCATCCTGAACGCAGCGAACCTTACCCTAAGCGTTGCCTTATCTTTTCGCCGCATCCTGATGATGATATCATTAGCATGGGTGGCACTTTTATTCGGCTGCATCAGCAGGGCCACCAGGTGCATGTGGGCTACCAAACCAGCGGCAATATTGCTGTTACCGACGAATTTGTTACCCGCTTTCTGGATTTTGCCGTAGGCTTTGAAGAAATGTTTGGCATTGATAGCCAGGCCAGCCGTGATATTTTAACCGAAGCACGTCAATACTTGTCTTCCAAAACCAGCGGCCAGCAGGATACGCCTGCCATCCGGGCCATCAAAGGATTAATCCGCCGTTGCGAAGCCAAAGCTACCTGTCGCTACGTGGGCCTACCAGATGATCGCATTCATTTCCTCAACCTGCCTTTTTACGAAACCGGTACCATTGAGAAAAAACCGATGGGCGAGGAGGATGTAGAAATAACCATGAAATTGCTTCGGGAAGTTCAGCCGCATCAAATTTTTTGTGCCGGTGATTTGGCTGATCCGCATGGTACGCACAAAGTGTGTTTAGATGTGGTATTTGAAAGTCTTCGTCGTATAAAAGCGGCTGGCGATAAGTGGCTGGATGACTGCTGGCTATGGCTATATAAAGGTGCTTGGCAAGAGTGGGAGATTACCGAAATACAAATGGCTATTCCGATGAGTCCAGGGC
>CAXTDG010000740.1:293-2482 GCA_964242675.1 uncultured Chitinophagaceae bacterium | reverse complement strand
GCTTACCGGAACGGCAATGGCAATTTTGTTTTCCACCGCCGAAAGGCAGCATTCTGTATTAGAATTTATTTTGGTATTTGATTGGCTGTAGACGTTTAATGAGGCAAAAATGAGAGAAAATTGGATAATAAAGCGGCAGCTTTTCAACACCATGTGGAATTTTATTTACAAGTGAGGAATTTAATGCGAGGCGAATATAGGGGAGCATGTTGAAAACTCATCCCCTAACTCAAATTTTTTATGGCTTTATTTTGATGTCCGACCTGAAGAAAAGTTGTTGAAAAAGCTATTTGAAAAGTAATGAAGCGTTTCAAACGGTTGCGGAGAAAACGATAAAAAAGGTACTAAGTGTAATAGATTTTCTTCCTTATTCATTCTTTATCAGATCGGGTTCATTCAATTAAATCAACCTCCTCCCTGGTTCATGTCTTCACGAACCAGAGTAAAGTGAAGCCCGACTATGTGTACTTTCTCTCATTTGCATGTGCATACGCAGTATAGCCTCCTCGATGGTGCTGCCTCTATTAAAGATCTGTATAAAAAAGCCATTAAAAACAAGATGCCCGCCCTGGCCATTACCGACCACGGCAATATGTTCGGCGTATTTCAGTTTGTAAAAGAAGCCTATAACAATAAGAACGACGATGGTACGCTGAAAGTGAAGCCTGTAGTGGGTTGTGAGTTTTATATGGCGGATGATATGAGCCGTAAAACCTTCACCAAAAGCGAAAAGGATGTTCGCCGCCACCAGGTACTGCTGGCTAAAAATGCCGAAGGCTACCGCAACCTCGTAAAGCTTACCTCTACTGGCTACATGGAAGGCATGTATAGCAAGTATCCCCGTATTGATAAAAACCTGCTGCTGAAGCACAAAGAAGGTTTGATAGCTACCACCTGCTGCCTTGGTGCAAGTGTGCCGCAGGCTATTTTGCACAAAGGCGAAGATGCCGGTGAAAAAGAATTTCAATGGTGGCTGGATACATTTGGCGATGACTATTATGTAGAAATGCAGCGCCACGGCCTGCATGAGCAGGATACGGTGAACAAGGTGCTGGTAAAGCTGGCTCGTAAGTACAACGTGCCCATGTTTGCCAGCAACGACAGCCACTATGTAGAACAGGAAGATTACAATGCCCACGATATTCTGCTATGCATCAACACTGGTGAAAAGCAGGCAACGCCTATTTACAAAGGCAATAGCATGGATGATGAAACCAGCAACAAAAACACCCGCTTCGGTTTTGATAACGACCAGTTTTTCTTTAAAACCGGCCCACAAATGCTGGAGACATTTAAAGACTTACCAGAAACAATTGAGAACACCGGCCTTATTGCAGAAAAGATTGATACGCTGAAACTCACCAGGGACATTATGTTGCCTTACTTTAATGTGCCACCTGAGTTTCCTTCACAGGATGCCTTTCTGGAACATTTGACCTGGGAAGGTGCTCACAAAAAGTACACGGAGATTACGCCCAAAGTGGAAGAGCGGCTCAACTTCGAGCTGTTCACCATCAAAACGATGGGTTTTGCCGGTTACTTCCTTATTGTGCAGGATTTCATCAATCACGGCAGAGACATTGGTGTATTTGTAGGCCCGGGCCGTGGTTCAGCTGCCGGTAGTGCCGTGGCTTATTGTATCGGCATCACCAATATTGACCCCATCAAGTACGACTTGCTGTTTGAACGTTTCCTGAATCCGGAGCGTAAGCAAATGCCGGATATTGATACGGATTTTGATGATGATGGCCGCCAGAAAGTGATTGATTATGTAGTGCAGAAATATGGCCGTAACCAGGTAGCGCAAATTGTGACCTATGGTACCATGGCCGCTAAAATGAGCATCAAGGATGTGGCCCGGGTAATGGAATTGCCACTGGCAGAAAGCAATATGCTGGCGAAGATGGTTCCTGAAAAAGTAGGAACGAATTTGAACCGGGTTTTGTTTGCACCTATTACGGCCAAGGAAGGCGAAAAAAGTTTAGAAGAAAAAGAAGGCTACGGGCCGGAAGATATTGAAAACGTGGGTCGACTGCGGACCATTTACCAGCAAGATACTTTACAAGGAAGAGTGCTGAAAGCGGCTGCCCGTTTGGAAGGTTCGGTACGAAATACCGGCATCCACGCCTCAGCCATCATCATTGCCCCGGAAGATTTGACCAATATCATCCCGGTGTGTATGGCTAAGG
>CAXTDG010000740.1:0-283 GCA_964242675.1 uncultured Chitinophagaceae bacterium | reverse complement strand
GATTGAGGGTAGCGTAATTGAAGAAGCCGGGGTAATTAAAATGGACTTCCTGGGGTTGAAAACCCTGAGCATTATGAAAACGGCGCTGGAACTGATTAAGGAAAATCATGGGCTGGAAATAGATATTGAAGGCATCCCCATTGATGATAAAAAAACCTACGAACTATACCAACGGGCCGAAACCAACGCCACCTTCCAGTTTGAAAGCGGCGGGATGCAGAAACACCTGAAGGATTTGAAGCCCGATGCCTTCGCTGATTTGATTGCGATGAACGCCTTATAC
>CAXTDG010000739.1:0-2484 GCA_964242675.1 uncultured Chitinophagaceae bacterium | reverse complement strand
AGACTATCCCTAATCCAGGCCAGGTAAATTGCGGTTTATAGATGAGCAGCAATCCGCAAAAAGTAAGCCCCATTAAAATGTAGATGAATGGCAAAACCGGGTAACCAAAAGCTTTGTAAGGCCGTTCGGCATTCGGTTGTTTTTTACGAAGGATAAAAATACCGGCAATGGTTAGTACGTAAAAAATAACTACTACGAATGACACATAATCCAGCAGATCGCCGTAGCGGCCACTGAGGCAAAGCAGGCAGGCCACCAGGCACTGAATCCATAGACCATAAGCAGGTACAGCATTTTTGTTAAGCGTACCGGTTTTCTTAAAAAACAAACCATCTTTTGCCATGGTGTAATACACTCTTGCCCCAGCCAATATCAACCCGTTATTGCAGCCAAATGTGGAAATCATAATCATCACTGCAATTACATAGGTTCCTATGTTACCAAAAATGGCTTGTGATGCTGCTACAGCTACCCTATCTTTCTCAGCCCCTGCAATTTCTGGTAATAACAAAACACCTGTGTACATCACATTGGCAGCAACATAAATGATGGTAACTATCAGCGTTCCGAAAAAGAGGCTGAGGCCAATATTACGTTTTGGATTTTTTATTTCGCCTGCAATAAAGGTTACGTTGTTCCATGCATCACTACTAAATACGGAGCCGACCATAGCGGCGGCAACTGCCCCAAGCATCGCACCAATTGTTGGGTATGATAAATTAGAAAACAAACTGGTCGGTCCGAGTTGGGACAAAGGCTGATATACTGAATCATTCTTTTTCAATTGGCTCAAATGCCAGGCATCCGCCCAGTTTGCTTTCCATATTTCATTCTTCAACGCAAATAATCCAAAAATGATCAACCCAAAAAGGCTTAGCAGTTTTGCGGATGTAAAAATTCGTTGCATCCATTTACCGCTTTCAATGCCACGGGTATTGAACCAGGTAAGAAAAACAACTAATACAATAGACATTAACTGTGCTGCCGAAATCGTAAAACTGCCGATATGTAAAAGTTTATTATCCTCACTTAATGCCGGAATTAGATACGCTGCAAACTTGCTGAAAGCCACGCCCACAGCAGCTATTGTTCCGGTTTGTATCACGGCAAAAAAACTCCAGCCGTATAAAAAACCAATCAGCGGATTGTAAGCTTCTTTCAGGTAAACGTATTGCCCGCCAGCCTTGGGAAACATGCCGCTTAGTTCGCCATAGCTAACTGCTGCTGTGATGGTCATAAAACCGGTGATAAGCCACACAGCAATCAGCCAGCCGGCACTGCCTACATTGCGTACAATATCCGCACTTACGATAAAAATGCCTGAGCCAATCATACTGCCTACCACAATCAGGGTAGCATCCCAAAGGCCCAGCGATTGTTTGAACTCTACTTTAGGATTAATTGTTTCTTCCAGAAAGCCCGGTGTTTGTGAAAACTTGTTTGCTTCATTTGCCATAAGTACAGCAGTGGTTTAGCCGTGAAAGTGCGGCTTTTTTGGGGTAGTGCAAAATAACCTCCCTCTCTTGCCTTCACCTTCTCTTCAACAAAGTTGTACAGAAGCCGGGGGTGAGGTTTTTCAGCTTATTTTTACAGCCATTATTAAAGCCATCACTACATACCAGCAATTGCCCGACGAAGCCCTGGTGCAGCAGTATAAGCAGTCGAAAGACCAGCAGTTTCTAGCCATTTTATACCAGCGGTATAGTGGGTTGATTTTTGGCGTATGCCTTAAATATTTAAAAGACCCGGAAGCCGCCTCGGATGCCAGCCTGGATATTTATGAGGAACTTACCCAAAAGGTATTGAAATACGAGATTGACAATTTTAAAGGCTGGCTGCATACCCTAACCCGCAACCATTGTTTTATGAAACTGCGGAGCGGCAAAAACAAGCATCTTGTTGAATTGCCGGAGCACCTTATGCAAATGGAAGAAACAGTGCATCTGAATGGCGTAATGGAAAAAGAAGAACATCTCACACAAATGGAACATTGCATTGATAAACTGAATGCGGAGCAGAAGCAGGTAGTGCGTTTGTTTTACCTGCAGGAGAAATGTTATAACGATATCACCACCCAAACCGGCCTGCCCTGGAACGTGGTACGCAGCCACATACAGAACGGGCGCCGGAACCTTAAAATATGTATGGATCAACATGCCAGGCAATCCTACTAATATACCTGTGTACACTGCCGACGACCTGTTGCGATATGCAACCGGCCGCATGACAGCGCAGGAAATGTATGTTTTGGAAAAAGCAGCTATGGAAGATCCGTTTTTAGCGGACGCTTTAGAAGGCTACTATACTGCTGCCGACACACATAGCGAACCTGTTTTGCAAAAAAGTATTGATAAGCTTGTACCTCAAACAACGCAAAAAGAAGATAGCAAGGTAGTACCACTATGGCGAAAAAAAGTTTTCCAATATGCAGCAGCGGCGGCCATCGTTTTAGGGGCAGGATGGTTTACCTATTCGCTTTTAAAT
>CAXTDG010000738.1:0-2492 GCA_964242675.1 uncultured Chitinophagaceae bacterium | reverse complement strand
TTTTGCAGAATCAATGGCCGCAGGTTTATTTGTACCGGTGGTATCAGCAGGCGAATTGGTAAGTGCTGTGGAATGAGTGGTTCTGTTTTTTATCAGAAAATAATAAGCTGCCCAGGCTGCCAGGCCCAGTACCAAAATCAAGCTGGCAATCATAATGATGTTCTTATAGTTTACCTGCTTTTGCTGCTTTTTTACGGCGGCAGTGTGCTTCGGAATTACCGGCAGCGGCTCCCTTACTTTTAGTGGCTTATGGGTAGTAGTGGTGGCATCGCTTACGGGTATGTAGGTGCCGGGCGTAAACCCATACTCACCATCGTCCTTTTTTTCAAGAGTGCCCACGCCCTCAATGATGTAAGCCTTTCCAATGTTGATAAACTGGCGGCTTAGCATAAAGTGCGAATCAACATCGGAGGCAGCCAGCGGTGCAATTTTACCGGTATGGGACGATACAAATTTGATAAATTCGGGATCGGCCTGCTGCTGTAGATTATACGTAAAACGCAGATCCTGCAAAGGAATGACTTCCGTTTTTTCGCTGATGCCGGAGGGCAACTGCGCATCTGGCTCAAAATAAAGCCGGCCCATGCCGGGTAGCGAGATGCTTTTGTTCTGGTATAAGTATTGGCGGATTAAAAGTTCGAAATTCACGTGTTGTATTTAGAAACAATTGAAATATAAAAGACAACGGGATAGCGGTGTGCAATAGTAAGGAGTATTTGTACAGGGGGTGCAATTTACCAATGTTTTTAGTGAGTGTATTGTTTAAAATCAACTGCAATATTGTAAAGAATGTATTGGTTTATTTTCTTATCATAGCCGGCAGGGTAAGATGAAAAGGGTTTTTACATAAGTTCTTTTCGAACTGAAATCCTTTCTCCTTAGTCGCCAGATTGCTATTCAGCTTGCTGCCGGTATTTTATGTTCTTTTTGCCCCTGATTAAAGTACGGGGCAGGCTTTGACGCAAAAAGAACCAAAAAAGTCAAGGCCAGCCCTCCCGCTTGTGGCGGGCCTGGCCTGCGCCTCTCCAATGTTTGGCTGTGTGATGGTTTACTTTTTAACCCTAAGCCGTTTACGTTTTCACTTTAAAATAGTTTTTTGGCTTTGGTTTCTTTTATCCAACGTTCCCAAAGTATTTTTTACCTCTTACGGCCGCTGCTCATTTCATCTCTTCCTTCAAAGAACAAACACGGGATAAGTATATAGTACCTACCTAAAGCCTGGTTTGTGAGCAATACTGTATAAACAAAACCAGTTGGCTTCATGCAACAAAACCAGGCCTACCTTTGCCTTATGCTTACGGAAAACGAAGAAGCTTTTTTGACATACTGGCAACAAAACCGCAACCGGCAAAAGAAACTTTTTTACCAGTTGATGGTGGGGCTACCCATTGGCCTGCTATTAGGTGGGGTAATAGCGTACAACTTTTACAGTGGCTGGTATGTGCGGGCCGATGCCATGGCTAATGCCCAGTTCAACCCAATGGTGCTGGTAGTGGCATTGGTAATAATTGCGGTGTTTATAGCGGTATTTTCCAAAAAGTTTCAGTGGGACCAGCGGGAGCAGAAGTACAAAGAACTGTTAGCCAAAAAAGAGAAAACAAAAACGGACATAACAAAAACAGAAAACCAATGATGAAGAAAATGATGTTGCTGCTGGTAGTAGCAGGTGGATTATTTGCCAGCTGTGGGAAAAAAGAGAGCACCGCTGCCTGCACCAATGCAGACCCTGCCACAGAGGAACCGAATATTATTGCTTACAACGCAGCACAAGGAATTACGGCTATGAAAGACCCTACCGGTGTGTATTACCAGATTATAACGATGGGTACCGGTGTTAGACCTACTCAAAGTAGTTTGGTAACAGTGCAGTACAGGGGCAAACTCATATCTAATGGGGTGCAGTTTGATTCAGCCGTTAGTGCGGCAGGCGTTCAGTTTCGTTTATCACAATTAATTCCTGGCTGGCAGGTTGGTATTCCAATGATAAGAGTAGGTGGTAAAATTAAGTTGATTGTTCCATCTGCCTATGCCTACGGCTGCCAGGGATCGCCGCCTACAATTCCGGGAAATGCACCGCTATATTTTGAAATTTCATTACTGGATGTAAATTAAATAGTAAGGCTGGCCTATTTATTTTAATTGGCAAAAAGTGTAAGTAACAGTAATAGTAATAATGAATGCCGTTTTCAATCGGGTGCCCAATTTCATGATGAGTGCCTGATTAGAATTTACCCATTGCCTACTACCCATTGCCTCTTACCGCTGGTTGATAAAATAAAACACCGCAAATGCTATTACAAAAAGCACAATGGTATAAATAACAATGTTGGTGGTATTGGATTTGCGGGTTTTGCGGTTATATACGTACCTACAATCTTTGCACTTAGTGTGATGAAACATTCTGGGGCCTAACACACCGCCCCACCAGGTATATTTTACCGGTGCTACATTGGCCGAATGGCATTTGGGGCAACCATCATCCAGCACTAACT
>CAXTDG010000737.1:0-2496 GCA_964242675.1 uncultured Chitinophagaceae bacterium | reverse complement strand
ATCCCGAAGGGCCGGCTTCTACAGGCCCGCAATTGTCAATAGCGCCGGTGGTGGTAGCGGTAAGTTGCCAGCCGCACCATTGCGTATGATGTGCACCCAGCAGGTGGCCAATTTCGTGCATGGCCTGGTAAAGTTGCCCCTGCGTTACGTTGGGGCCAGTAGGGAAGTTTCGGTAAGTACCGCCATAGTTCTGGTCGCAGTAGGCAAATGCACCTGTACTATCGTTGCTATGAAAAGCAGGGCAGGAGTTGGGTGTAACAGCTTTTACCCGGGGAATATCCGATGCCAAACCAAACCGGGGCGTTGTTCCGTAATCCAACCCTACACATATATTCCCCCAAAAGTTGTCCTTGTAATAAAAAGCAAGGTCAGTTAACGCAATGTCCCTGTTCGGTTGCCGGTAAGGATCAGTAGTTGTCCATACATTAATACCAATTACCACTATATTAATGGAGTCGTTAGCATAACCGATTGCAGCCAGGTTAAATAATTCGTACACATAATTAATGGTTTGCTGCTTATTACTGCCCCGCCACTGGTACAGGCTATCGAAGCAATCTACAAATACCTGTACGCACTTGTCCTGCACGGTATAAGTACGGTTGTATGTTCCATTAAGCAGTATGCCGTCCTGCGTTTGCGAAGGAGTTGATTTTTTTGTACCACAATCAAAAGCGATAATAGGAAATTGTACCTGCCGGGTGTTATATAACCGGTAAGTTAATGGCTGGCTTTCATCAGTCCTGGTAAGCTGAATAGCATTGCTGTTAGTGGTAACCACCAGCGAAAGGTAATCGTCGTTTACGGTGAGTATTACATTGTTCTTTTGCTGTTCGCCGTTTACAACACCCTGGTAAGTGACGGGTATTCTTACCTTCGGAATCACTTTATCATTATTCTCCGTGAACTTAATATTGCCAAGGCTGGTTTTTACCAGATCGCAGGCAATGGTTTCATTGTTGCCAAGCGGAACGTCAAGGGTAACTGCACCCGGCCGTTGCTGCATAATTTGTTGAAGAAAAGAAGCGTTCAGTTGTAGCTCCTGGTAGATGCCTCTGCCGGTAAGTGCCTTGCTGGCTGCAAAGCGAAAAGGAGATAAATGCAGGAACGTGCTGCCGCTGTTTTTCTCATCCGCTACCAACTGCTTCAGGGGCCAGTTTTGTGCCGAAGCACCAAATGCAGTTACTATTAGAAGAACGGTAAAAACTTTTTTCATCAATATATAATTCAATAGGTATAAAAGATAGAAACCGGTGCCCAGAATGTGCGTTCAGGTGAGATTAAAGAAAAGGGTAACGAGTAAAAACATAAGGTTATAGATGCTGTTGGCACTATAACGTTGGAAGGAGCGTAAAGGTAAAGTCCGGGAGTTTGTAAAGCCCTTTAAGTGAGGATACGCCTTATATCAGTGAGTAGAAGCAATTATAGCTTTATTCAGAAAAAGATATCTGTTATGCTATGCCACAGCAGTACAATATTAATTTAAAACCCACGGCCACCCGTTATTACTTTATATACTTTCGGAAAAAGCCTGCGCAGCAAGGCACCCGTTGCAATGCAAAACAGCAGAACGCATAACGGTGCCAGCAGATAAGTACCAAGCCGGTACCATTTGAAGCCACTGGCATATATAAAAAAGAAGGCGGTAGTATAAGCCAGCAGCGGCATGTGCATACCATAAATAAAAAATGAAAAGGAGCCGGCACGTTCGAACCAGCGGCGGTGCATACACCACTCCACTACGGCATCAAAGCTGAACCACATAGCCAATACACCGGCACCAATAGCTAATACGTGTAATGCCGTGAGTGTCCATATTACCGGTAGGGTATAGGTATCAAATTCAAAGGCTATAAAAGTTTTTATAACGCAGATGCCGGCAAATATCAGCCAGGCTAAATAGGTATTAAACCATTCGGGTTTTCGGCTAATGGAGAAGGAGGATTTTTGAAGCCAGATACCCAAGGAAAAAAAGAATATGCCCTGACCTTCTAAGAAAGGTATCTGGAATAGGGTGATCCATAAAAAGATTAAAATGGCAAAGGCAATACGTGGAAATTGGGTAACTGCCCAGCGAAATACCGGGTACAACAAATTGTAAATAAACAAGCTTCTGATAAACCATAACTGAAACGAAGGCGGCGCCAGCACCCAGCGAAAAAGAATGCCATTTTTGCCCCACCAGCCAAGCTGATTATAAGGCCTGTTATCACCCAGCTGATCAATACCTGCTTTGGCTACGATTGCATTTGTAAAGTGAAATTGTTGGAACAGATAAGTAATGACCAGGCCGACAGCACTCCAGATAAAATAAGGGATCATTAAAGTAATGAAGCGTTTCTTCATCCTTATACCGTAAGGCTTACGATCCTGTATGGAAAAAATATAACCGGAGATAGCAAATAGCATCGGTATGCGAAAACGCAATATGCCATTAGCAATAAAGTATTCGAAAAAAGTAGTGAAAGTTAACTTTTCTTCTACCAGACTAAAGGG
>CAXTDG010000736.1:0-2508 GCA_964242675.1 uncultured Chitinophagaceae bacterium | reverse complement strand
AGATTCAGCGCGGTGACGGTATTGCAGCTACCAGTAAAGAAGCCATGATGCTTTCCGTAAATGCCGGAATTGATATGAGCATGATTCCGTATGACTACAAATATTTCTGCACCAACCTTGTTGCATTGGTGAAAGAAGGTAAAGTAGCACAAAGCCGAATTGACGATGCCGTTACCCGAATTCTTCGCATTAAATACGAATTAGATTTGTTCAATACGCCGGTAACATACGCAAAGGATTACCCCAAATTTGCCAGCGAAGAATTTGCTAAAGCGGCTTTCAATACAGCCGCAGAATCTATTACGTTGCTAAAAAACGACAATAACGTTTTACCCATTCCTAAAACGACCAAGCTGTTGCTGACTGGCCCCAACGCCAACAGCATGCGTACGCTAAACGGCGGCTGGACTTATACCTGGCAGGGCGAAAAGACAGATGCATTGCTAGCGGGTAAATACAATACCATTCTGGATGCTTTGCAAAACAGCTTTGGTAAAAACAACGTCCGCTATGAGGCAGGTGTGAGTTATAAATCAGGCGGTACTTACAATGAAGACACAGCCATAAATATATCAGCAGCAGTACAGGCCGCAGCTGATGCAGATTACATAGTGCTTTGCCTGGGCGAGAATAGCTATACCGAAACGCCGGGTAATCTGAACGACCTTGCTTTATCTCCCAATCAACAGGCTTTGACCGAGGCTTTGCGGCAGACCAATAAACCAATTATCCTGGTGCTAAATGAAGGACGGCCCAGAATTATTCGGGAAACAGATGGGAAAGTAAATGCTATCCTACAAACCTATTTGCCAGGGAATTATGGAGCCGATGCACTAGCCGCCATCCTTACCGGCGAAGTGAACCCAAGTGGCAAATTGCCCTACACGTATCCTCGTTTTTCCAATGCCCTTACCAATTATATCCATAAGCCTTCCGATGGGCCGGAAAATGCACAGGGTGGCGAATTCAACCCGCAATACGAGTTTGGTTTTGGGTTGAGTTACACATCATTTACCTATAGCAATTTGCAGTTGAGCAAGACCAGCGTTGGCCCGGAAGAAACCATTACCATTAAAGTAGATGTAAAGAATACCGGTAGCCGTGTCGGTAAAGAAGTGGTGAAGCTTTTTGTCTCCGATCTGTTTGCTTCGCTTACCCCGGATGTAAAAAGATTAAGAGGTTTTGATAAGATAGAACTACAACCTGGGGCTATTCAAACGGTCACATTTCAATTACCGTTAAAAGACTTGGCCTTTGTACATACCGATAATAAAAAACATCTGGAAGCTGGAGATTTTAAGATTGCAATTGGAAAACTGACCGCTAATTTTAGTGTGAAGACAGGGTTAGTATTCTGATCAAAAATTTATATAGACGCAACCATCAAAATACTTACAATTTTACAAGTTTTGCAGTTTTTAGCGCAGTAATAAAAACTATCAGGCTGGCAAGCAGTAGCGGTTTTCATGTTTTAAAGTTTTCTTTAGGATAGCATACACAAATAGCTACTCAAGACAATGCTATTTCTACAACTTGTACCAACTTTTTTTGGTATTAGAAACTTAGTTCATTGCTCTGTACTCATTAGGTGTATGTCCTGCCCATTGCTTAAACAAACGGGTAAAATGCTGAGGGTATTTGAAGCCTAATTCATAAGCTATTTCGCTTAGTGATTTGTGCTGGTCAAAGATTCTTTCCTTCGCTACATCAATCACTTTTGTTTGTATGTATTCCTGTGCTGTTTTGCCCGTTTCTTTCTTTATTAAATCGCCAAAATAGTTGGGTGATAAATTTAGTTCGCTGGCGCAATATGCTACAGATGGCAAGCCGATAGACTGTGGCTTTTTCGATTGAAAGTATGCATTCAATAGATACTCAAACCGTTCTAAAATTCCTTTGTGAGCATTATCTCGGGTAATAAACTGACGGTCGTAAAAACGGACGCAGTAGTTAAGGAATAATTCAATGTTTGATACAATGAGGTTTTTGCTGTGCTTATCAATGGCGTGTTCTAATTCATAATCAATTTTCGAAAAACAATCCAGCACAAGTTTTCTTTCACGTTCCGATACATGCAGTGCTTCGTTAGATTGATAGCCAAAAAAAGTATAGTCCAGAATGTTTCGTCCAAGTGGTGTTCCATGGATCATATCCGGATGAAAAACCAATGCCCATCCTTTGGGTTGATACGTTTCTCCGGTGTTTTCAACGGTAACCACCTGCCCCGGTGCTACAAATACCAGTGTCCCTTCTTGGTAATCATACATATGCTTTCCGTATCGAAGATCACCGCATTTTACTTCTTTTAAAAAGATGGTATAAAACCCAAAGTACATACTGCAAGCTTTTCTTGGGGCAGCCTTTGACAGATCAACAACACTTACCAGCGGGTGGAGTGTTTCATTATTGTTGAATGCATTATAATCACTGATGGTTTCAAACCGTCTAATGTTATTGTCCATACTTTTCATTTGAGCGCCTTCAAAATTACTGCTTTGCGGGTCGCCT
>CAXTDG010000735.1:0-2519 GCA_964242675.1 uncultured Chitinophagaceae bacterium | reverse complement strand
GTATTGTACCGGCCAGAGTATTTCAAAATGTATTCGAATGCCTGCGAACGTTTACCGGAGCTTTCCCCCGTTTTGCCCGGCGATGCTTCCAGGCTTTGGGCGTTCAGCGATTCCATTACTTCATCAGCAGAAATCTTATAGGCCAGCATACGGTCAGGCTTTAGCCAGATACGCATGGCATACTCCCGGTTACCCAGGATGTCGGCAAAACCTACACCGTCCACCCGCTTTAATTCCGACAGAATATTGATGTCGGTAAAGTTGAACAGGAACTTTTCATCCATTTTAGGGTCATCGCTGTATAGGTTGATGTACATGAGCATGGTCGATTCTTCCCGGCTGATTTTTACGCCTTCCCGTATTACCAATGGTGGCAGTTTATTGGTTACCGCAGCCACCCGGTTTTGTACCGCCAAGGATGCCTGGTTAGGATCGGTACCGAGGTTGAATACTACCTGTATGGTAGCTTCTCCATCGTTACCCGCATCAGATGCCATGTATTTCATCCCGGGTACGCCGTTTAGGGCACGTTCCAGCGGAATTACGACAGACTTAATCAACAATTCGTTATTAGCCCCAGGATACTCAGCCGTAATATTCACCTTGGGCGGCGATATAGACGGGAACTGTGTAACCGGCAAATGGGTAATGGCCAGTACCCCCAGGAACACGATCACCATCGATATAACGATGGAAAGGACCGGCCTTTTTATGAATTTACTAAACATGTAGTTCGTTTTTAGGAGAGAAAGGAAAGCAGATAGCAGAAGGCAGGAAATCAGTTATTATTTAACTGTTACGAGCTACTCAGCAACTCGAAAAAATACTTTTTAGACTGATAGAAATAAAAGGGACAATGCTTTGAAATTGTATTCTTGCTGACTGTCGACTGCATTCTGCCTTCTTTGTATTTATTCTGCTTTCAGTCTTAATTTATTAATTACTTCTTCAGGCTTTTGGTATTCGAACACAATTTTATCGTCGTCTTTCACTTTCTGCACGCCTTCAAGCAGTATTTTATCATTTTCGGCTAGTCCACTGCCTATTACATACAGGTCAGGCATTTCGGCACTAATCGTAATTTCCCTGGCATGTAACTGGCTGTTTTTATCTACCACAAACACGTACACTTTGTCCTGTATTTCGTAAGTGGCTTTTTGCGGAATGACCAGTGCATTTTTAAAAGGAACGACCATTTGAATCTTTCCCGTTTCGCCATGCCGCAGCAGCTTATCGGGGTTAGGAAAGGTGGCCCGGAAAGCGATATTACCAGTTTCGTTGTTGAACTCACTTTCAATGGTTTCTACTTGTCCGGGGTATTTAAAAGGCTCGTTATTGGCCAGTAAAAGGCTTACCTGTTGCTTGGCTGCTCCTTTTTTCAGGTTGGTTTCGTAGTCGATATATTCAGGTTCGCCTACGTTGAAGTACACGAACATCTTACTATTGTCTGACAGGGTAGTTAGCAGATCGCCTTCGTCTATCAGGCTTCCTAATTTTAATGGCAGGCGGTCGATAGTGCCGGAGAAGGGTGCCCTGATTTGGGTAAATGACAAATGCACTTTAGCCAAAGCCAGTTCTGCATTTGCACCGTCAAGCTTGGCATTGGCCATAGCCAGTTCATTTTTCGAAACCACATTTTTATCAGCCAGTGCTTTGGTATTCTGCACCTCTATTTCGGCTTGTTTGGCTTCTGCCTGGGCTTTCATAGTTTCGGCCTCGTATAGCTTAGGCATAATGGTAAAAAGTACCTGCCCGGCCTGCACATACTGGCCTTCATCTACATACACTTTTTCCAGGTAGCCCTTTTCCTGGGCCCGGATTTCGATATTGCGTACCGATTTAATTTGGGAAACGTACTCCTTGTTAAAGGAAGTATCGATCTTCATAGGGCTGGTAACGGCAAATTTTTCAGCCTCTTCTTTTTGTTCTTCTTTTTTAGGTGCACAGCCAATGGCACACAATAAGGCACAAAAGCTTGTAAGCAGGAGAATTCTCTTCATAATTAAGGTGCTTTCTTAAAGCGATAGGGATGGTTTTGGTAAAGTCTTTTTGAGCAGTGGAAAACACACTGAAACCCTCCAGAGCCAGTGCTAAGGGGGCAGAGCAATACAAAATATGAGTGAACTGATTAAATGAATTTTACTTAGAATACGGCAAACCGTTTCTATATCAAATCCTGATCACTCTTTGTGTAAGATATTTATAAGAGGAAGAATAGGAAAAATGCTTACAAAATGGTAAGCGATCTTTCTGATGCTGGCCGGAATTGCCAGCTATAGCCTTGTAGAAAAAGGATAAAAAGTAATTGGTAATCTCTACAAACTTGCGGGAAGCGCTAAAATCATCTTCTTCTAGTTCAGTTGCGTTGATACCATCCCTATCCGAGGGGGAGGAAGTTGCCTTGCCCATAAGGGTCTGGCCATTTTTTCCGTAACTTAAACTGGTAGCTTTCGATTTTTCGGGAAGTTGTGCAGGAGAAAAGCAAACCCGGTTGTGTTGTACATGTGCATATATATGGC
>CAXTDG010000734.1:0-2520 GCA_964242675.1 uncultured Chitinophagaceae bacterium | reverse complement strand
GGTACACGCTGGTTGCCCGTTGATAAGCTTCGTCGTCCAGCGGTGTATCCTCTTCCAAAAAATGACTTACATCGGCAATGTGTACCCCAATTTCGTGCAAGCCATTTTGGAGTTTCTGATAGCTGATGGCATCATCAAAATCTTTGGCATCTGCCGGGTCAATGGTGAAGGTTAATGTGTTCCGCAGGTCTTTGCGATAGCTTAACTCGTCGTCGGTAATAGCATCGCTAAGGCGAGCGGCAGTTTCCAAGCTATCATCGCTAAATATCAGCGGAAAACCCTTTTCTACCAGTATTTCCTTCATGGCAATATCGTTCACCGCATCCGGCTCTAATATTTCAATGAGGCGACCTAATGGACGGCGTTGCTTGGTAGACCATTCCAAAAATTTCACTACCACTTTCTGGTCTTCTTCCACCCATTGCGTTAGCGGGGCATCCAGTTCAAAATAAGGCATAGGTTTATCGGTGCCCGGCACAAAAAGCATCTGCCCCTTTTGTGGGCGTAGCGTACCAATGAATTCGGTTTGGCGGCGGTTCAGCACTTTGTCCACCCGGCCTTCCCGCTTTTTGCCATTGCCGGCATCACGGGTTATTTCTACCGAAACGGTATCACCATTAAATGCCTGGTTAAAATCGTTGGGGCGAACCAATATATCGCCTTCGCCATCGTCGGCCAGCACGTAGCCAACGCCACTGCGGGTGATTTCTAAAACGCCTTTGGCTCCGCTGTGTGAGGTGCTGTGATTATGTTTTTTCTTGTTCTTTTTCATTTATAATTTTTTTGCTGAAGCAGAAAGTTTTTCTGCATTTACCAGCACATAGAAAGATGGTGATTATTATTGAGAATTAGGAAGGAATTGGGTTAAAAGAAATGAAAGTCATAGGAAAATCAGGATCGTTTCAGGATAGCATTTCCAACCGCACATTCCAGGCAACGCTTTTCATCGCAGTAATACTTTTTCAACTGTAGTAAAGCTTGCGATTGAAAAGCATTTTTATTCTCAATTCCTAACTGCACAAAAGCGGCTGTTACATTATTTTTCTCTGGTGCAATTTCTTCCAGCAATAATAACGCCCGGTCGCAATACTTTGTTTCAGCTACCTGCCGACCATAGGCAAACAACACCGGTGCAGCCACGTTTATCAACAGAATGTCAATTAATTGTTTGCCTGTTTTCTTGGGTTGATGGGTAGCGGTTTCGGTAAGCCTAAAATGGGTATTCCAAAAAGCATCGGCTGTTACGCTGAACAGATCAGCCATTTCCGCTACGGTAGCCGCTTCTTTTATTTTGGAAAAAAGGTGTACCGACTGATGTACCAGCATGGCCAGTTGCGCCAACCGGATGGTAGGAAAATTGGGTGGCCGCATCCGCAAAAAAACAGGCGATTTTACAACCGGCTGTAGCTTGTATTTGGCTCGTAAAAACTGATATTCTTTTTGCAGCAACAGCGGGTAATGCTCCGCAAAACTTTCCTGTAAAAAACCAGCCTGCCCCAGCAATAAAGCTTCTAACTGATGCAGTTGCATCTTGTGTTTTGCCAGCAACGTAACGGGTAGCGATGCCGCAATTTGCTCAAACGATTCTGCATTGACCGGCCCACCAAAATAGCGGCAGGTAAGTTGCCAGAAAACCTGCTCCCAGTGGCCGCCACTTTGCGTAAGCAACTGCTCGATGTACTGTGTTTTTTGCTGTAATCGTTCAATCAGCAATCGTTGCTGCCAGCTTTGCCAGGTGATGGCCGAAACGGTGTTGATTTCAGCATGGCAGGGAATGTTGTGCGGCAAATCCATCCAGTAGTTGTACCGCTCCAACAGTAGTAGCGGAATGCGACTCGAAAGTTCTAAAGTAGGTAGCGGATTGCCGTAAGCATCCTTGATAGATTTATCATTTTCATACACCACATGCAGCACCACTTTATTGTACTGCTCATCGGTATGGTGCCGGTGTTGTAGCCATGCGGACGACCTAATATGTAGTTCTATTTCTCCAGCCCACAACACGTTGTCAATTCTAATTCGAGCCTGCTTAAAATCAGGCCCCTGGTTGCGGTTGAGTTCGCCGGGATGAATGATTTCCAACGTTTCACCAGTAGTAGTTTGTAATGCCTGCCGGTTGTAATATTGAAACTGCCAGATGTATTGCAGCAGCCGTTCAGAAATCATTTGGCGAATAGAGAATGGTCAAAAGTGAATGTAGGAAAAATGAAGAATGAATAGTGAACAACGAACAATATTTGGAATATTGTAGCACTGCTCATCGCTCAGAACTTTAGACTTTAAACCTTAAATGGCTGCTAAAAGTCAGTCGTTACTTTTAGCTGATATACATTTCGCTGCTCCGTTTTATTTTCCTTCTGGGTCCATAGCATATAGGCCAGTTCGGCATCCACATGTTTGCTAAAACGATAGCCATAAGCTGTATACAACCGGTTCTGGTCGAAGAAATTGTTGTTGACCCTATCGGCATGTTGCACATTGGTGAATACTTCATTTTGAAGCACTACATACCAGCCTTTG
>CAXTDG010000733.1:0-2523 GCA_964242675.1 uncultured Chitinophagaceae bacterium | reverse complement strand
GATGAAATTTTTACAACGATCGCCATGTACCAGGGCCAGCAATGTATCGGCATTTGGGTTGGATATACGTTCCCAAATCATTTTATAAATATTTACATAGCTGCTGGTATATATTTCCGGTTCGCACACAATGCTCAGGTAGTACAAATCCTGGGCACTCATGGGCTTTAATATACGGAACCGGATGTCAAGCGAAGGGGCATCGTGCAGGTCGTTCACCACGGTAATAAATGGCTGATAAGCTTTATCATGGAGCATGGCCGTCAGTTTATTCCAAACAGCAGGGGTATCACCTTTAGCGGCACGGCCTGCATAGTCAATCTCCGTTTTTACCAGTAGTTTAAAATAGGCAACGCTATCTTTTGTTGCTTTCTTAATATCGGCTACGGTAATGTTGCCCCGCTGAATATTGTCAAAAAAAGGCAGGCAAAGCTGGCCGCTGTTATCACCAGCTAAACTCACTAATAATTTTACTGTTTCGTTGGGATGCTGCCGTATGCGACGGCCAAACCGGGTAGAGGAAGCTTGTGCATAATTAAACAAACCGCCGGGGTCTTTGGTAGCAGCTACGCCAATAAGACTATCGGCAAAAGGTACATCGGGGCTGGTAGCCAGGGTTTGCAATACTTCCTTTGGATGTTCTTCAATATATTTTAATACCAACCGGTTTCGGGCATCCGGCAGGCCGGCATTGTTCATAAACGATATGCCTTTAAGTACCACCGTACCTACCGCATGAGGGTATTGGCCAATAAGCGGCTCAATAGATTGTTTCTTTTTATCCAGCTCGTAGCCGGTACGCCAGGCCTGTACTACATCGGGCAGATACAGTATTTTTAAGCGGCGCTGCCGTACGGCATCCCCAAAGGCTGCAAATACTTCGCTAAGGCCACGCAGGTAGGTTACTTTCTGGTTGTTATCCAGGGTAGTATCCAACTCAATTTCTTTCTGGAGGGCATCTATTTTTTGCGTAGCGGTATAGGTAAGCTGCAGGTTTATTTCATCATCGGTACTGCCATGTAACTGGTCATCGGCTTTACCATCCAGGGCCAGCAATTGCTTTTGCTGCTTATCGAGGTTATAATGCACATATTGCCGGGTAATAGCAATAGGATAGCCGGGAGGCTGCGCAAGTACAACAGATAACGAAAGAGTGAACAGTATTAAGCAATTGATAGTGGCAAAACGTTTCATGTAGTAATTAGTATGGTCGGTCAAAAGAAAGCAATGCAAATTACAATCGTTGTGCTTTGCATTGATATACAAGACCGTTAAAGATTGATGCTTGTTGCATGGGGTAGAAACAAGGGGCAACAGGCAAGAGTTCAGGAAGCAAGTAAGCAAGGAACAAGGAACAAAGAAGCAAGGAAAACAAGGAATAAAGAAGCAGGGAGCAAGGAAGCAAGAGGCTGGCATCAGAATGAAATATCCAAACTATTTCGGATGGTAAAATTTACGTAACCCATTCACGATTGACGAATATCCCACACTTAACAATTTGGTAATTAGCAATAAAGTAAGAATCAGAAGCCCAGTCCGTTATTTTTGTGTAAATTAATTGTTAATGGATTCAAAGGCAAGTATTCTGGGAGCTGATGATGAACCGGATATTTTAGAGATCATTCAGTATAACCTGGAAAAGCAGGGATACCAGGTATATACAGCTGCCAATGGAAAAGAAGCTACCGAAAAGGCAAAACTGCTGCACCCCCAATTAATTATACTGGATGTAATGATGCCCTACCAAACCGGCATTGAGGTATGCCGCAACTTACGTACGCTGCCCGACTTTAAAGATACCTTGATATTGCTACTGACTGCCCTGAACGATGAAGCTACTCACATTAAAGGGTTGGATAGCGGTGCTGATGATTATGTAAGCAAACCCATTAGCCCGAAAGTATTGGTAAGCCGGGTGAATGCACTGCTACGCCGGGCACCAAGACCGGAAGATGAAAAAACAATTACCATTGGTTCCCTCACCATTGATCCTGAAAAGTTTATGGTGACGCTGGAAGGTAAAGACGTGGTGCTGGCTAAAAAGGAATTTGAACTATTGTACCTGCTGGCCTCCAAACCCGGCCGGGTTTTTCTTCGCAACGAGATACTTAGCTCCGTATGGGGCACCGATGTAATTGTAGGCGACCGCACCATTGACGTGCACATCCGGAAAATAAGGCAAAAGCTGGGCATTGACTGCGTAACCACCGTAAAGGGAGTAGGTTATAAGTTTGAATGGTGATTTCCGTGAATCGTGAACCGTAAATCGTGAATGAAAACCGTAGATTTTTGGTTTGACTTAATAACATCTATCTGCTTTCTGTTCTCAATTTCTTTTTTGTAAACAAGCAATCGTGTAAAAGTAGAAGCCTGATAATCATCAGCCCTTCAAAAATTAAGCATTGAGCCATTGCGCCATTTGCTAATTTGCACATTTGTCCTATGTTTTCCTCCAAGAATATTACTTCCCAGCAAACAGCGGCTTTTAGTGCGCTGGCTATAGCGGCTATTGGTGCTGTTGCT
>CAXTDG010000732.1:0-2524 GCA_964242675.1 uncultured Chitinophagaceae bacterium | reverse complement strand
CTTCCATGGTGGGCGGTGCTTTAGGAAATGAACAGGAAAAGGAAATCTTCAAAAAATATCCACAGAAATCGGAATACTTCAACCGGGTTTACGAAGCTCATCTACCCCGTATTTTATTTGCCATAGATCTGAAAAGCGGCACCGTAAAGAAATTGTTGACTGACAGCGCCTGGCTGAATCATGTGCAGTTCTCTCCTACCGATCCTAATTTACTAATGTTTTGCCATGAAGGTCCCTGGCATAAAGTAGATCGTATATGGACGATTGACATTGCCAGTGGCACCGTTCGTAAAATGCACCAGCGTACGGTGGATATGGAAATCTTTGGCCACGAATGGTTTGCGCCAGATGGCAAAACCATTTGGTTCGACTGGCAAAAGCCTCGTAGCGTAAACTTTGCCGTAGGCGGAGTGGATGTAAAAACCTTGCAGGAAAAATCCTACACCTTACAACGCAATGAGTGGTCAATTCACTTCAACATATCGCCTGATCAAAAGCTGTTTTGCGGCGATGGTGGTGACCCCGGACAGGTGGCCAAAGCGCCGGATGGACAATTTATTTACCTCTTCCGCCCCAACGGCGATAAGTTCGATGCGGAAAAGCTGGTGAACATGAAACACCACAATTATAAGCTGGAGCCCAATGTGCATTTTTCACCAGATGGCAAGTGGATTATTTTTAGAGCCAACTTTGAAGGAGAAGAACAGGTGTATGCGGTAGAAATAGCAAAAAAATAAAACCTTATTTTTGTTTAAAACAATCACATACTGCCTCTCAATCTTTCAAATTGTATGGTATCGTTCAACGGTACTTTAATAAAGAAGAAGATGCTCAAGCATTTGTAAGTGAAATTGAAAATGCTATTGACAAAAAATACGATGCTAAAAAAGACCGGCTTGCTACCAAGGACGACATTTTGAAATTACAGATTGAGATGAAAGAACTCAAGGTTGATACGATTAAATGGATGTTTCTTTTCTGGATTGGGCAGATTACAGCTACGTTAGCCATTGTCTTAATTTTCTTAAAGAAATAGTTAGTAGCGTATGACAGTATTTTGCTTCTTCTCTTTGTATAATACACTTTCTTTTAGCTGGTTTTTAAGCCGACACTTACCTTCACCATCTCACGAACGCCTGCCGCCAACCCATTATTCATGCAAAAAGGAAGACAACGCAATACGATTATTTTTTGTTTAGGCTTACTCTCGGCTATTGGGCCATTTTCTATTGATATGTACCTACCGGGCTTCCCGGCCATTGCCGCTAACCTGCACACAACGGTTGATCAGGTAGCACTTTCCCTTTCCAGTTATTTTATCGGCATTTCTGTTGGGCAGCTAGTATATGGCCCGCTGGTAGACCGCTTTGGACGTAAACGGCCGCTCTATATCGGGTTGGTTCTTTACATTATTGCATCGTTGTGGTGTGCTACCATCACGTCAGTTCAAATGCTAATAGCCCTGCGGTTTGTGCAGGCCATGGGGGTTTGCGTAGGGCTGGTAGCATCACGGGCCATGGTTCGGGATTTGTTTCCGGTTTCAGAAAGCGCCAAAGTGTTTTCGATGTTGATGCTGGTGCTAGGCGTATCGCCCATGATTGCCCCAACCGTAGGTGGATTTTTTGCGGCCGGGCCAGGCTGGCATTACATCTTTATATCACTGGCTGTTTTGGGGGCGCTTATTCTGGCTGCTTCTGTGTTTGGGTTGCCTGAAAGTCGCAAGCCCGATCCTACCATTTCGCTGTTGCCTGCTCCCATTGTCAACAATTTTATTACCGTACTCCGGCATCCACAGTTTTATATTTATACTTTTAGTGGCGCCATTGCTTCTGCGGGGTTGTATGCCTATATTGCAGGTTCGCCTAATGTATTCATCAAAATATTTGGCGTAAGCGAAAAACAATACGGCTGGCTGTTCGCCTTCAATGCCGCCGGGCTTATTGGCTGTAGCCAGTTAAATAGCCTGGCACTACGCCGCTATACCAGTGAGCAGATTTCGAAAGTAGCATTGGCAGCGCAGAGCATCGTTGGTATTTTGCTATTCGCCGGTACGGTTGCAGGGGTACTAAATGTGTACTCAACAGTTTTTTTCATTTTCCTTTTCCTTAGTGCACAGGGTTTTATATTTCCCAACCTGGCGGCCCTGGCCATGGCACCATTTAGCAGTAATGCTGGTAGCGCCTCTGCTTTGATGGGCGCAATACAACTAGGCATTGCAGCCACAGCTTCTGCAGTGGTAAGCCTGCTAAGCGATGGTACGGCCCGGCCCATGGCTGGCATTATGATGGTTTGCACCTTGGGCGGTTTAGGCATTTTGCTACTGGGCCACCGTTTTATGCTACGCAAACCTGCCACGGCAGCAGTAAATCAGCAGGTGGTGGAGATGATTACAGAAAGCTAAGTCAGTTACTGTGTCTTTTTATTAGCCCGAATCATTTGTCCGTAATCCCATTTTTTAGTTAACCCGTCAATGGCCTGGGCAATGCGTTTGCTCCGGGTTTCGATGGTTTTAGCGCTGTCAATC
>CAXTDG010000731.1:0-2544 GCA_964242675.1 uncultured Chitinophagaceae bacterium | reverse complement strand
TACACCTTGTGTTGAAATCGGATGGCGAATCAAAAAAGAAGAATGGAATAAGGGCTATGCCACCGAAGCAGCCAAAGCCTGCCTGCAGTACGGCTTTGAAACGTTGGGCTTTTCTACAATTCATTCCTTTACATCAACGATAAATCATGTTTCAGAAAAAGTGATGCAAAAGATAGGTATGATAAAAGAAGGCGAGTTTAATCATCCGGCTATTGAAACTAATAGCCCATTGTGCCGCCACGTATTGTACAAAATTGAAAAGCCATCAAAATAAACTATATGAACACAACCATTGCTGATGACTGGTACGAAAACTTTTTTGAAGGCATTAATTGTGAGATGTGGGAGAAAGCCGCCACTAAGGAATGGACGGATGCCGAGGTAGCTTTTCTAATTGATGAATTTAATGTGCCAATGGGCAGCCACCTGTTGGACATTCCTTGTGGTATTGGCCGCCATTCTTTAGCATTAGCCAGGCAAGGCTTCAACGTAACATCTGTTGATATTTCAGAAACTTTTCTTACCAATCTTCGAAGCAAAGTGGCAGAAGAACAGTTGCCTGTAGAAGTGGTACAAGGCAATATCATTACACTTCCGCTAACCGGTTCTTTCGATGGTGCTATTTGCCTGGGCAATAGCTTCGGCTACTTCCTGTACCCCGATATGAAAGCCTTTATACAAAAAGTGGCTGCTGTATTAAAACCCGGTGCCAAATGGATTATCAACACCGGCGTGCTGGCCGAAAGCTTTCTCAGAAATTTTGAGGCCGAAAAGAAGTATGAACTGGAGGGCCTTACAATGGCCATCCACAACGACTATGATGTATGGAATAGCTGCCTGCTAACAACGCTGACCTATACTAAAGATGACCGGCAGGAAGTCCACCATTTTAAACATTTCGTTTATACCGTAGCGGAACTGATCCGGTTGTTAGCTGAGCATCAGTTCAAAACGATTGCCCTGTATAGTTCAACCAACAAAACCCCGTATATGCTTGGCGACGCACAGGTATATCTGGTGGCGGAGAAGATTTGAGGATATTTTATTTCCAATAGTACGCTGACCCTTCATGTTCCTCTAATGTGCCGAATCAGTTCCCTCCTTCGTTGGGAGGACAATCTATATAGTGCTGATTAAAACTGTCATCCCGACGAAGGAGGGAACTGATAGTACCGTGTTTAGAATCAATTTAGCGATGCCGTTTCCCCATCCTTATTTTTCTCCGCAAAAAATTTCTGCACTACCGCAGCTTTGCTTTTACCAATCAGCTTTTCTAATTCAGTACCATCGGCAGCAATCACATTTTTCACCGATTTAAATTGCTTGAGCAATGAGGTAGCAGTAGCCTTACCAATGCCTGGTATATTTTCCAATTCGTTTTTGAAAGTGCCACGGCTACGCTGCTGCCGGTGGAATGTAATACCAAAGCGGTGCACCTCATCCCTTATACGGCGGAGCAGTTTGAGGCTCTGACCATTATAATTCAGCTTTATGGGTTGGCTATCGCCAGGGAAAAATATTTCTTCTTCGCTTTTGGCGATCCCAATCACGGTCATGGTACCACTTAGTTCCAGTTGCTCAATCGCTTCTATAGCTGAGCTTAGCTGGCCCTTGCCGCCATCAATAATCACCAGTTGCGGAAAGGGCAGGTTGCCGTCCCGCAAACGCTTGTAGCGGCGAAAAACAACTTCCTTCATGGTAGCAAAGTCGTTAATGCCTTCTACGGTTTTTACATTATACTTGCGGTAATCATCTTTGCTGGGCTTGCCGTTTTTAAAGCAAACCATCGCCGATACCGGGTAGCTGCCATGCAGGTTACTATTATCAAAACATTCAATATGCACCGGCAAATCCGGCAGCGACAAATCTTCTTGCAATTCCACCAGCACCTGGTCGGCTTCGTCCCGGGTTTTATCTTCCAGGTGAAGCATTTTGCGTTTGCGTATTTCCTCTTTAAATAAGGATACATTTTTATACGATAAATCAAGCAGCCGCCGCTTATCGCCACCTTTGGATACGGTAACGGTTACCAAAGGCTCATCATAATCTATAGCCACCGGCACCACAATTTCTTGAGCATCACTTTGAAAAGTAGAGCGTACGTGGGCAACGCCGAATGCCAATACCTCCTCTTCTGTTTCATCTAATTGCGGGCTCAATTCAATAGTATGTGTTTGCACCACAGCGCCGTTGCGTACCATCAGGTAATTGATATAAGCGATATCATCTTCTTTTAAAATGGTAAATACATCCACATCGCCAATGCTCTGGCTCACTACCACACTGCGGGCACTATACGATTCCAGATGGTCTAACTTCTTTTTGAGCATGGCCGCTTTCTCGAACTCCATTTTTGCTATATAGCCCTGCATTTCCTGTTTGTAATGGTTCATTACCCCGCCCAGCCGGCCTTTTAATATGTGCTTTATTTGCTCCAGGCCTTCCGTGTAATCGGCCAGGGATTGATGGCCCTCGCAAGGGCCTTTGCAATTTCCTAAATGATACTCCAGGCATACTTTGAATTTACTTGCTGCAATATTTCTT
>CAXTDG010000730.1:0-2544 GCA_964242675.1 uncultured Chitinophagaceae bacterium | reverse complement strand
CAGTAGATACTGTTTATGCTTTACAAGGCCAATGCAATTACCTGGTTGCCGCTCAAACCGGCCATTGGTTTGCCGGTTACGATTATGCAGCACTCATGAGTATTACCCAGCCGGATGAAGCCTTTTTTCAACATTTTCTGAATGCGACTGTTCAAAAGCTGCAAGGGCTAAAGGATGACCTGGCTATAAGTTGTTTGAATATTGATTCTGTTAAGCCGCTCTTCGACGGACTGAAGAAAATTATTCAACGCTTATCGGAGCTGCCACTGGGCAAGAGCCTGGTAGAAGCACGGGCAATTACAAAAGACCTGACAGAAAGCAGTTTTGCAGGTGCTAAATCCGGTATTAACTTGGTAGATGTATTGTATTTTTTTAGAAACGTTGCCAGTATTGTAAAGGATACAACGCTGGATAGCTTCATACAGGAAACGGCATCTGCTTTAAAAACAGCACGGGTAGCAATTCATACTGGTATTAATTATAAAGATCAGCCGTTCGATAAGGCTACAGGTATATCTATATTCTTTCCTGGAAGAAAGACAGAAAATGTAGATGTGCTGGATGATCTATTTACCTATTACTTTATGAGCTTTCAGCAAACAGGTGCACAAATCGTATCGGCGTTTGCAAAAGAACTGGGTTGGGGCTTGTTTCTGGAGAAGTATTATGAAAAGCTAATACAGGGTACAAGTTAGCCTAGGGCTTAGCTACATCAACTTCGATTGTTTTATCGGGATGGAAGATAACTCTGAGCTGGAGGTTTATCGGTACACCCGGCTGAACGTCTGGTATTGATAACCCGGGGCGTCCTGGAAGTTTTCTTGCAGCAAACCGGCAAAACTGATTTTCGGGGTCATTATAACAGCGACGGTCACATAGAGTTCTTTCCCGATAAGGACAATTGGGTGGAAAAGTTTCTGGCGGTGACAGAAATTCTGGATCGTCTTCAAAAACTGTTTTCATTACCATGTCCAGTTTTTCTTGTCTCTGTAAGTTGCGTTCCACTTCTTCGGCTATAGCTGGAGTAGGAGGGAGAATCGATTCCTGCTTTTTATTGTCCTTATCAACCGATACCTGTAGGGTTTTGCCATCAGCCATTACTTGCAGGATGATTGGTATAATATTGATATTGCCTGATGCATTTAAAAAGACAGTTGTGTCCATAATAATTGTTTTAAGAGGGTGCTGCCAAATGTAACTTACTTTCTAAGGAATGTCAATAGCTATAAACATCAAGCATTGAGTTATAATACTAACCAGTGAAGAAAAATAATTCTCACTCTTAAGTACCTAAGGGGAAAATATTACAGGGGATTGATTGAAGTAGGTTTGGGAACAGTGCCGTCCATATCTCTATAATAATACCGCTCGCAACTGCGCTACAATATTTCGAAACCCGTCCAGCGCACTTTCCAGGTTTTCTACGATCTCCAAGGCCAACACATCCGGGTCGGGCAGGTTGTCGAGGTCGGCTAAGGATTTGTCTTTTAGCCAGGTGATATCTAAGGATGTTTTATCCCGGGCAATGATTTCATCGTAGGTAAAACGGCGCCAACGGCCATCTACATTTTGCTCGTTGTAAATTGCCGTTCTTTTGTGGCGATTGGTGGGATTGTAGCAGTTAATGAAATCCTGCAGGTCTTCCGGCTTAAGGGGATTTTTCTTTAATGTATGATGAATATTGGTGCGGTAGTCATACACCCAAACTTCTTTCGACCAGGGGTCTTTACTGCTGGGTTTGGCATCCCAGAATAATACGTTTGCTTTTACACCATTGGCATAAAAGATACCGGTAGGCAGCCGAAGAATAGTATGCAGGTCGGTGGTTTCTAATAATTTCTTTCGCACCGTTTCACCGGCACCGCCTTCAAACAAAACATTGTCCGGCAACACCACGGCAGCCAAGCCGGTGGTTTTGAGCATGCTTTTAATGTGCTGCACAAAGTTGAGTTGCTTATTGCTGGTGGTTACCCAAAAATCCTGTCGGTTGTAGGTAAGGTCTTCTTTCTCCTGCTCGCCTTCTTCGTTGGTAAAGGTCATGCTGCTTTTTTTGCCAAAGGGTGGATTGGCCAGCACGTAATCATAGCGGGTTTCGGAAGCAGCTATGAGGGAATCGTTTGGGGAAATAAGCGTTTGACTGTTGATGTCGCCGATATTGTGCAGGAACAGATTCATGAGGGCCAGCCGCCGGGTGCCTGCCACAATTTCGTTACCGGCAAACGTGTGGTATTTCAAAATTCCTTTTGCTCTCTGTCCAAATCCAGATTGGCTTTTTCCGTCATCCAATCGTAGGCTGCCAAAAAGAAACTGCCAGTACCACAGGCCGGGTCGGCAATGGTGTGCATAGGCTGTGGCCGCAGACATTCTACCATGGCTTTAATAAGTGCCCGTGGCGTAAAATACTGACCGGCACCGCTCTTGGTATCTTCTGCATTTTTCTCCAGCAGGCCTTCGTAAATATCGCCTTTGTCTTTTACGCCCATCATTACCCACTGCTCTGCATTAATGAGGGCAATTAGTTTATACAGCTTGGCAGGGTCTTGT
>CAXTDG010000729.1:0-2549 GCA_964242675.1 uncultured Chitinophagaceae bacterium | reverse complement strand
CCTAAATTAATGAGGATTGTTTAAGGGTCAGTTGAAGCGTAATAAGTTGGATAGCATCAAATCCAGTTACACTAAAGTAATCCACCACAACGATGGGCAGCAACTGGTAAATAACATACACAACCTGCTCGGCAATGATCTCAATGTAATTGTCTACAATTTCGTTGATATGCTAAGCCATGCCCGTACCGAAATGGAAGTACTGAAGGAATTGGCCAGCGACGAAGTAAGTTACCGAAGCATTACTCAAAGCTGGTTTGTACACAGTCCGCTGTTTCAGGCACTCAAGAAAATTGCAGATAAAAATATCCGTATTGTACTAGCGACTGACCATGGCAGCGTACGGGTACAGCGCCCCGGCAAAGTGATTGGCGATAAGCAAACCACCGCCAACCTGCGTTACAAGCATGGCCGCAACCTGAATTACGATGCGAAAGATGTACTTGCCTTTCGGGATCCTCGTGAGGCGGGCCTACCAGTACCCAACGTCAACTCCTCATTCATTTTTGCCAAAGAAGATATTTTTCTGTGCTACCCGAATAACTACAATTACTACGTCAATTATTACCGCAATACCTTTCAGCATGGCGGCATTAGCTTGGAAGAAATGATTATACCGGTAGTGCAAATGCAGCCGAAGTAAGTTTCAAAAACCTTTAATAAAACGAAAAGTCAATCATCATGATTGGCTTTTCGTTTTATTAGCTTAGAGGATATGTGTCAATAATATTCCACCTTTTCGTGTCGTGCTGCAGCAGATGAAATTCATTCACTTTAAATGACAGGGAATCTTCTCTGAAACGATATTCATTCCATGCTTTTTCAAAGTTTTCAGGTTCCAGATCTCTATAGGCAATGGTGATGTGCGGCTTGAATTTTTTCTCGAACTCTATATCAATTTTATCCGGAAATTTTGTCCAAAAATTATTGACTACTTCTTTTTGCAGCATGAATAATTCAACCGGGCAAATCGGGTCCAGGAAAACTACTGGCGAAAATTTGTTGTGAAAGGCACCAAATTTTTTAATGCTGATATTGAACGAAGGAACATTTACATACAGCTTGTTGAACCATTTCACAACGGCATCCTTCTCATTTCGAGAGAACTTAAAGGGATTTTTAATAGTAATGTGCGGTCTTACTTTTAGAGCTTCTTTACTATGAAAACGCTGTGCGAAATCAAGCTTATACCGATTGATATGATCATAATGTTCATCTGGCAAATACAGCGCTACATAGTAAAGGTCTTCCTGATGCATAGGGTTATTATTATTAGTTAACTGGTGCTAAAATAGTGGGGTTTTGTAAATAATACTATTTTTTTTAGTCGATAAATTTTATTTTATAGTAGCAGCGCATTCTGTTACTGTCGTTACTTATAAACACTCCTTACTTTCACGCAATGTCCACCGCTCATCCGTACGTACAGCAATTACTTAAAGCTGTAGAAGCCGAAGAAAAAGAAGAAGTAAAACGCTATAGCCTCGATCAGCAACATACGCTGAAAGCCTTGAAGGCAGAAGGTTTGGCGCTGCACCCTATTATTGTAACAAAGAAAAATTTTGGTTATGCAGACTATCCCGAAATCAGTTTTCGACTGGCATTCCCAACCGATTCAGGCCGCTTTCGGGATGGTGCTGCCATCGAATGTTTTACCGCAGGTGAAGAACCGGTAAAAGGCGTTTTGATAAACCTAAATGGAAAAGCAGGTGAGTTTCGCTTGTTTGCACCCGACTTCCCAGATTGGGTAGAGGATAAAGACGTTGGCATTAAACTAGCCCCCGATCAACGCACTACCACCATCATGAAAACGGTGCTGAAAAACCTGGAGGTAAATAAGAATTTGTTCCCCTTTTTTCAGCAACTACATGGCGGAGCCGAAAAGCCGTTGCAGGAGCCGGAAATTATATCTATTACACTTGAGTACACCAATAAAAAACTGAACGCCAGCCAGCAAAAAGCCATACAGGCCATTGTTCAAAACGAAGCTATGACCATTGTACATGGCCCGCCAGGCACTGGCAAAACCACCACACTGATTGAAGCCATTCAGCAACTTATTAAAAGGGGCGAAAAAGTGCTGGTATCTGCCCCAAGCAATACAGCAGTAGATAACATTGCCAAAGGCCTGATTGCTAAAAATGTGAAGCTACTCCGGGTAGGGAATATAAGCAAAGTAGATGAAGCCATTTTCCCCCAGACGCCGGAGGGATCATTATCTAAAAACAAGGAGCAGCAAAAGGAAGTAAAGGAACTGAAAATGCGGGCTGAGCAGTTTCGGAAAATGGCGCTGAAATATAAACGCAGCTTTGGCAAAGCTGAATGGGAGCAACGCAATCTGCTGTTTAAGGAAGTAAAAAACATCCGCACCGAAATAAAAAAACTGCTGGATTACAACGAGGAGAAGCTATACAACGAAGCCGATGTAATTGTAGGAACACCTATTGGTTTGTACGGCGAAGGCTTGCATAAAATGAACTTCAATACGCTGGTAATTGATGAATCCGGGCAATGCATCGAACCACTGGCCTGGTGCATTTTTCCATTGG
>CAXTDG010000728.1:0-2555 GCA_964242675.1 uncultured Chitinophagaceae bacterium | reverse complement strand
GCATCGGTGGGTTCATCCCAAGGAGTGATCGATCCTTTGTAATTTACCGGGCCAATTCTATCCAGCTCCCGGTAAGCCTCGCCACCTTGTACCCGGCCAGGGTTATCATGCGATGTAAGCAACCAATGAAACTGCCCGGCAGAACTATCTTTTACACTTTCAGCCAACCTGATTTTTTGCTCCATTAATTGCGTCATTCGGTCTTCACTTAATGGACCATTTGCTACAAACGGTCCTTCCGTATGCAAGCCCAACGTACGCCAAGCACCGTATTCTCCTATCAAAATTTGCCGCTTTACATCATCTCCATATTTCGCAGGATCGCCGCCATACGTCCCGGTCCAATTTTGTGGCACATCCCAATCGGTTCCACTGCCCCCATTGCAGGTGGTAATTAATCGTTGTGATGACGCCGTTGGATCTAAATCACGAATGATCTTACTGCATTCTTCTGCAAAATCTTTTGGCAGTTTGCTTTCGTTTTGCAGGCCCCAAAGTACCAACGAAGGACTGTTCCTTCTTTCGATTACCCAATCCTTCAACAATTTTTTAAATTCTTCTCGAAACTGTGGTAAATCGTACCAAACATGTGCAGAAAACTGCGTCCACCAAAGCATACCAACACTATCGATTAATTGCTGGTATAATAAATTATGTGGTTGATGAGCGTCCCGAAACGCATTGAAGCCAGCAGCTTTTGTTTGGCTGATTCTGGCTCGCATTTGCTCAGGCGAAAAAGCATGACTTCCACCCAGCAGGTGTTCGTATTCTGCTTGTCCGTTTATAAAAACAGGTTTGCCATTTAGGTAAAATTGATTGGAAGATTTTGGTTTTAAAATGGGCCAGCTAATCCAGCGTATTCCATAAGGAATTATTTGCTTGTCTAGCAGCTTCCCGTTTTCAAAAACGCTTGTTTCAATGGTGTACAAATACGGATTTTCAAGCGACCATAACTGAACGTTTTTTAGTTTGGAAAATGAACCTTTAAAACTATAATCGATACCAGCTGATAATTTTATTTCTGACTTCTGTTCAGCAACAGCCTTTCCTTGTCTATCTAATAACCTGTTTACAACGGATACATTCGAAATGACAGCACCATAATTTTTGAAAGTATTTTCGAAATAAACAGTTGCATTTTTTTCTGTTACTGTCGTATCATTCCAGGCATGTATTCCAAATGGCTGAATGCGAACTTCATTTGTGGTAATTAAATGCACTGGCCGAAAAATTCCTATTGGCTGTGAACCTTCGGAAAAACCCCGTTCATCTGAGCAACCACCGCAAACCCAGGGCAGATCTTTAATGAAAGGTGGATGATAAGCTTTTGCTGCTAGCACATTCGGTTGATTGTTTCCTAAAATTGCATTCGTTACATCAAATGTAAATGTGGTTCTTCCACCAGCGTGGTAGCCTACCTGTTTGCCATTCAGCCAAACCGTTGCATAAGAACTAACGCCTTCAAAAAATAAGAAATATCTTTTACCAGCTTGTTTTGTAGCTAGTTTAAAACTACGACGATACCAAGCCGTGCCATGTAAATTTCCATGCAGCTTACGGCGGTAGCCATAGTAATCATCCCAATTATGCGGAACAGTTACTGCTTGCCAGTTTTTTGTTGGATAAACTGTTTTCTCAAAGCCTAGGTAAGCGATGCTATCCGTTTCACTCATAGCAGAAACCCAACCTTCGTTCAATGAAATTTCCTGCCGCTGAGCATTTGCTGCGTTACCCAAAAAACAACCTAGTAAAATCAGAAAATATAATCGATCCATTTTATTTCAAGCTGCCGTTTAATTTATAAACACCGCCTTTTTTTGTTGTAATTTTTTTTGTTGCACTACCATATTTTAATTGACACGGCATACCTGCTATTGATGTAACCGTTACAGTTTGTAGTTCTCCATTTTGCCAGGAAATATCTAACACAAATCCGCCTCTTGCACACAATCCTTTTACACTACCGGTGGGTAAATCTTTGGATAATGCAGGCAGTAATTCTATCACGCTTCCCTGGCTTTGAACCAGCATTTCTGCAATGGCAGCAGCGCCCCCAAAATTACCATCAATCTGGAATGGCGGATGGGCATCAAAAAGGTTGTTATACACACCACCAGTTTCTGATCCATCTGTTGCAACAGCGGGGTGTAGTAAGTTTTTTAAAATCAGCATGGTATGTTCACCATCTTTAAAACGAGCCCACAAATTTGCTTTCCAGGCAGTACTCCAGCCGGTACTAATATCACCTCTAAAAATTAAAGATTGTTTTGCAGCATTCATCATTTTTTCATCTGCCCAGGTTATATCTGTTCCGGGATAAACGCCCCACAAATGCGACACATGCCGGTGAATATCTTTTGGATCATCAATGTCCTGCATCCATTCCTGCAACTGCCCGTATTTACCAATTTTGTTAGGCGCTATTTGCGGAATTATTGTTTGTAAATGTTTAACAAAAGCATCATTTGTTTGCAACACTTTATTGGCTTCAATACAATCTCTGAAAAGCTGTCGAATAATCTGGTGATCCATGTTTGGGCCAGCTACCAAGCCAC
>CAXTDG010000727.1:0-2573 GCA_964242675.1 uncultured Chitinophagaceae bacterium | reverse complement strand
CTCTATTACGGCCCGATTTAAGAGCAATGCAATCATCCCCGGTATTGAAATAGCATTCTTTAATCAACACATCTTTGCAAGATTCAGGATCGCATCCATCGGTATTTGGCCCATCGCTATTAACGCTTACTTTATGAAAAGTGACGTTTGTACAAAGCACTGGGGTTAAAATCCACATAGGCGAATTCTTAAACGTTACCCCTTCAATCAAAATGTTTTTGCATTGGTAAGGCTGTAGAAACTGTGGTCGTAGGTTGAAGCCATTTCCGAACAAACGTTTTGAAACCGGCACATCTTTCTCAGCCATTTCAAACAAAGCAGGACGCTTGTTTTTTTCGGTTTGGTTAGGCATTCCTGCCTTCCAGCCGTATTCTGGTTTCCCCTTCCAGGGCCACCAATTTTCTGCACTAGCCTGGCCATCCAATACGCCCTCTCCTGTAATAGCAATGTTTTGCTCTTTGTATGCGTAAATGAGTGGAGAATAATTCATCAACTCTACGCCTTCCCAACGGGTATAAACAAGTGGAAGATAATCGTTAGGATTGGTGGAAAACAGCAGTGTAGCGCCTTTCTCCAGGTGCAGGTTTACATTGCTTTTCAGGTAAATAGGGCTGCAGAAATAATTGCCTGCTGGCACTATTACCCGGCCACCACCTGCTTTGTTGCAGGCGGCAATAGCTTTCTTTATAGCATCGCTACAATTCGTTTTGCCATCGGCAACAGCACCGTAAGCCATTACATTAAAATCTTTTTGGGGAAATACCGGCGCTTTAATGCGCTGTAAAATAGAGGGTAGTTCTTTCCAGGGATCTTCTTGTATAGAGGATTGAGCATTTGCTGTGAGCAGTAAACCTGCAGTAGCTATCAACACTGTAGTAAGTAAGCATCTTTGTAAAATGGTCTTTATGTAACCAGCAAACACATTTCTTTTTTTCATACACGGCATTAGGAGGATAAAACTAAACTTTCTGCTACAGATGAACGGTTTTAGTCCAATGATCGGTGCGAAAAGAAGATGCAGGTAAGCCTTCTTTGTTGTAGAGGTTAGCTCCTTCCGGATTGTTGGCCCAGGCGTATCGTATAGCTACCGGGTTGCTTATTTTATCACTCCAAACCACTACTGTATTGCCCACAATTTTTGCATTGGCCCATACAAATTGCTGGTCAGCTCCGGCAATGGCAAAATTCTTCACTGCATTGCCATCAGAGGTTGTTAGTCCGCTGCCGGTGTTTGAAAAAGTTACGATAATTTTAGCCTCATCCGTTCTAACCGATTGGTACAAAGGACCGGATGAAACAACTTTCTGGTCGGCATAAGCAACCTTTTCAGCCGCCAGTGCCAGCCGTTCGCCAACGGTCTTTTTGTTGAGCGGATGAATGTCGTTCCATTCTCCCACATCGTGAATGACAGCCATGCCGGTATTAGAAACTGATAATGTTTTAGTTTGTGCTTCCCGTAACTCGGCCCAAGGACTTTCTTCCGGTTGAGGATTGGTTGCCAAATAATTGGCCAGTTGTACATACAGGAAAGGCAATTGCGGTTGGCCCCATTTCTTTCGCCAGTCTTCAATCATTGCCGGGAACAGGCTTTGATATTTTTCCGCCTGTCCAACGTTGGTTTCTCCCTGGTACCAGATGATGCCTTTTACGCTGTAATTCGCAATGGGTTCAATCATACTATTGTACAGCACTACTGGTTCCTTTGCAAACTGCTTCATGCCAGCCCCCAAAAGCGGTGGTAAGGAAATGCCTTCTACATACTGCCAATCGCCTTCGAGGTTGATGACTGTATTTGCTACTTTCAACTGGTACAATTTGTCCTTTAGAAATCCGCCTGCACCTTCCTTATTGAGTATCCTTACGGTAATTACATTTTTTCCCCCTTTCAATACTCCTGCGGGAACAGTATAATTGCGTGGCAGATATTTACTGGAAGTGCTGCCAACAAATTTTCCATTTACATAGGTAGAGTCTTCATCTACCAGATTTCCCAAGGATAATACAGCAGGTTGATTGTTAAGGTCGCCTGATAAATCTACTGTCTTTTTAAACCAGAAAACGCCGTTTTTTTTAATGCCTTGTTCCTGCCAAAAAGTAGGAACGGATATGGTTTTCCAACTGGTAAAATTGTAGCTGTCGTCGTACCATTTTTGGTTGTTTGCCTGGTGTAATCCAGCATCGCCCAATTTTACTTTTTGGTACCATTCATCTACTACGGCTTTGTTCTGTTTCAGGATTACGTTTACTTTAACCGTATCCTTAAAACTACCGTATTGGGCCAGTACGTCGGGGAACTGGTTTAAGGATTCTTCACTCATCCATCCTTCTACCGGTGTACCGCCGTAACTGGAATTAATCAGCCCAATCGGCACGCCATATTTTTTGTAAAGAGAAGCTGCAAAAAAATAACCGACTGCTGTGAAGTCCAGCACATTTTTCGGGTTGGCCACCATCCATCCACCAACAGTTCCTATGTCTTTCTGATGCTCGTAACTCCAGCTACGCCGCACCATAAACTGCCGAATATTGGGATTGGTGGAAGCCGCTATCTCGGCTGCATATTTTACCTGTGC
>CAXTDG010000726.1:0-2574 GCA_964242675.1 uncultured Chitinophagaceae bacterium | reverse complement strand
GACGCCAGCAAACCAATAAATACAGATAAGTATAATAGTGTTTTCATGATAGCATTTTTAAGCAGATTCAGGCAAATACAGTACAAATAACAGATGATCTTATCTGCGAGTTAAATGCTTTCCGGATAATAGAACAACAGGCCGGATGAATGGTAAAAAGTAAATGTGGTAGCCGGTTTTTTACAACCGCTCAATCTTCAAAATATCCACTTTCGGATTGAACAGTTCGCCATCGAAGGGTTGCTGATTAATGCGATTTACCACGTCCATCCCCTTTACCACCTTACCAAAAGCAGCATAGCCCTGCCCATCGGGGTTGTTGGTGCCCCCATAGTCAAAACCCCGCTGATCGCCAATGCAAATAAAAAACTCGCTGCTGGCGGTGCCGGGTGCCTGCCGGGCCAGCGATAGGGTGCCGTCTTCGTGGTGCAGGCCGGTTTGTTGCGTAGTTTCGTGTGGCAACCGGGGCAGGGCAGCAGCTTGTTTGTTTTTGGTACTCCACAATCCACCTTGTATAAGCGTTGGCCCACCAGTGCCGGAGGGCTGGTTATTATCATTAAGTACCCGGTAGAAAGAAGTGTTTTCGTAAAAGCCCGAATCAATATAAGAAAGAATAGCGGCTACACTTTTGGGCGCTTTGTCCGGGTATAGTTCTGCCTCAATGGTTCCAAACTTCGTAGTGATTTCAATGTGCGGGTTGGTATAATGTTGCTTGCTTTTGCAGGCAAAAAGGCTAATAAGGAAAATAGCAAGCAGCAGGTAGAATTTGTTCATGGCAAAAAAGGATGCAGCACAAAGATGCTGCTAAGGGCGTGCAATACAACAGATTGCTGTATTGTGTAGTTTCCCTTTCCCTGCTTTCCCGCCAAGCGCCAAACGACTGTAATAAAGACGGCATTACAAAATTCTGTCGGCCAGCCTAACCTGCAGACATGTGCCTCAGGTTGTATTTACTTTAATTACAGGTAAAGTAAAACAGGGGCTTGCATTTCAATAAAAAATGCTTTTACCTTTCCCGCCACAAAAAATAAACACTATGGATGCTGCCATTCAAACAAAAATAGATACCTGGCTAAGCGGGAACTACGATCAGGCCACAAAAGACGAAATCAAAAAATTACAAACGGAAAACCCCGATGAACTGACGGATGCCTTTTACCGTAGCCTGGAGTTTGGTACAGGTGGCTTGCGGGGTATTATGGGCGTGGGCACCAACCGGATGAATAAGTATACGGTAGGCATGTCTACACAGGGGTTTGCCAACTATCTGAAGCAAAAAGTGGAAGGCGAAATTAAGATTGTGATTACGCATGACAGCCGCAATAACAGTCGCTTTTTTGCAGAAACGGTAGCCAACGTAATGGCAGCAAATGACATTAAAGTTTTTTTGTTTGAAGCGCTACGCCCTACGCCGGAACTCAGCTTTGCCATCCGCTACCTGCATGCCCATGCCGGTGTAAACTGTACGGCCAGCCACAACCCCAAAGAATATAATGGCTACAAAGCTTATTGGGCTGATGGCGGACAGCTGGTGCCACCAGATGATAAAAACGTAATTACCGAAGTTGATAAAATAAGCAGTGTTGATGATGTAAAATGGACGGGTGGCGAAGCCAATATTACCCTTATTGGTAAGGAAATAGACGAGGCTTACTTCCGCATGGTCAAGGGCCTGAGTGTGTACCCGGATGTATGCCAGACACAACATGATTTAAAAATTGTGTACACGTCTATCCACGGCAGCGGTATTACACTGGTGCCACAGGTATTGGCAGAGTATGGTTTTGATAATGTAACGATTGTAAAAGAACAGGAAACACCGGATGGTAATTTCCCAACGGTGAGCAGCCCCAACCCGGAAGAAGCAGATGCCATGCGACTGGGCCTGGAAAAAGCAAAAGAACTGGATGCAGATATTCTACTCGGAACCGATCCAGATGCTGACCGGGTGGGCATTGCTATCAAAAATCAGCATGGCGAATGGACGCTAATGAATGGTAACCAAACAGCGCTGCTAGCCTTCAACTATGTAATGGAAGCCCGTAAGGCAAAGGGTGTAGCTGAGCCAAACGATTTTGTAGTAAAGACAATTGTAACCACTTACCTAATTGATACACTGGCGGAAGCCTATGGTGTAAATTGCTACAACGTACTCACCGGTTTTAAGTGGATTGCGGAACTAATTAAGGAAAAAGAAGGCAAAGAAAATTTTACCATTGGTGGCGAAGAAAGCTATGGAATGATGGTAGGCAGCCAGGTTCGGGATAAGGATGCCGTAAGCGCTGTGGCCATCCTCTGCGAAATGGCGGCTTACGAAAAAAATCAGGGTCGTAGCCTGTTCCAAAAACTGCTGGATCTGTATGTACAGTATGGCTTTTACAAGGAAAAGCTGGTAAGCATTACGAAGAAAGGAATGCGGGGCCAGGAAGAAATTGCCGAAATGATGGCTGAGTTTCGCAAGAATCCACCTACTGAATTGGGCGGTAGCTCGGTGAAAGAACTGCTGGACTACGATACCCAAGAAGGCAAAAACCTACAAACAGGCGACACCTGGAAAATAGAACTACCTAAGAG
>CAXTDG010000725.1:0-2575 GCA_964242675.1 uncultured Chitinophagaceae bacterium | reverse complement strand
TATCGGTGATAGTACGGTCGAAGGGACGAAGCCCGTACACAGCCACTGCCATTGCCAAAATGGATAGCCCATACAACCCATACTTTTTAGCCATGTACAGCTTAGGAAAAAGCAGGTAAGTGTGCAGATAAAAAACAGCCGGGTAAATACTGAAGTACAGCCAGAAAAGGGGCAGCAGATACAGGGAGGCCAACGTGTATTGACTCTGTGCTGCAATGAATAGCAGTGGCAGGCTCAGGAAAAAAAGCCAGCCAAACAGGTGCAGTAGCAGTATTTGTTGTTTCGGGAAGTTCATGTTGTAAAGCAGTAAAGTACGCATACCGGTTTTGAATAGCTTCTAAAAAACCGGCAAACGGAAGGGTTGTATAGATGAATACTAAGCAGGTAATAAAAGCGTTTATAAAGTTTTCCTTTTTTAACACCCAATATGACAGTCTTCCGTTTTCTTTACGGCAAAACGTATCGTACATTCTTTACTATGATGAAAAGATTTGTGGTGGGAGCAGCCCTTGTTTGTTCTACTGTTTTCGCTTTTTCTCAGGACGCTGCTTCGCTAATGCAGGAAGGCCAGCGCTTTGAAACGCAATTAAAAGATTCGGCGGCTTATGCCAAGTATGCAACGGCTTTACAAATACAGCCTACTAACCTGAATGCCGCTGTAAAATGTGCTGAAATGAGCTGTGCCATAGGTACCCGCCAGGGGGACGAAGAAGCCAAACGGACTGCCTATATTCGGGCTAAAACCTACTCCGACGCAGCTCTGCGGCTTGATAGCCAGAGCGCCGATGCTAACTACATAACCGCTGTGGTATTTGGCAAACTAACCGAGGTAGAGAAGAGCAATGACCGTACGGTAGAGTACGTACGCAACATAAAAGTATTTGCCGATAAGGCGTTGGCCGCCAACCCGGCCTATGGCAAAGCTTGGAACGTGGTAGGCAAATGGCACTACGAAATGCTGAACCTGAATATTGTAAAAAAAGCAGCCGTGAAAGTGCTGTACGGTGGTATGCCTAAATCGACCATTGACGACTGCATAGCCGCCTACGAAAAGTGCAAAACCTTGGAGCCGTACTACTGCCGCAACTACCTGGACCTGGCAAAAGCCTACAACTACAACAAGCAGTACGAAAAAGCACTGGCAACGCTACAGCAATGTGTAAAATGCCCCAACCGCCAGCAAGATGATCCTATGCTAAAACAGGAAGCAAAAGATTTGATTGTGAAATGGCAATAGATAATTCAAGCCTTGAAAAAGCTATAAAACAGCGAAGCCGCCTTATGAGAGGTGGCTTTCTTATGTAGTTTATCTGCTTACTACTGATCGAAAGAATACGTAAAATGAGTTGCCTGCAACTCACTGCTTATGGGGGTCTTTCTGTAAAAATTAATTGCATGGGTATCGGCTTTTTCTGCCTGCACGAATGCTTCCTGAAAGCCATTCTGCTGGCAATACTCAATTAAGAAAGCAATTAGCTTTTTACCGATTTCCTGCCGCTGAGAGCTTGTTGCTACTGCTACATCATAAATGTAAACGGAAGGTTTTTCTGTTTGATAGCTTTCTAGCACATAAGCCGTCAGGCCACCCACCACTTTTTCATCTGCCTTTGCTACTAATGCTATGAACGTAGGATTGCTTAGTACTTTTTGTAAATGAAGCCTGCTGGGTGGTGGAAATGTTTCCCATTCAAAAACATCTTCAAATACACTGATTAAGGAAATGAAGTCTTCAATGTTGTTAGGAGAAAGCTTTGTTAGTGCGATGTTCATATTAGAAGTTGCTAACTAGTTTGCCCTCCTGCCTTAATTCGTACCCCATGAACCAAGGCAGGCGAAGTCAATTCATGGGAATTTTTATAATCAAAATTCCTTTACTGTCATAAAATGAATCGTCCTTAAAAATGACTTCATCTTTTAAAGGAAGGCTTTTTAATTTTTCAACAAAATCCTGTGTAAATTTCTTAATCTGCTCACTTGGATTTGTTACGCCATCTTCTTGCATTTTTTTTCTTAGAGAATAAACACCAAGATAATGCTCAACGTCTAAATACATTTTGTCTAATAGATTAAGTTGTTGCTATAGCCCTGATTCATATCTCACGAATCAGCTTTACGGCCTGTTGCCTACTTATATACAGAGTACGAAAAAACCGACCATTCTAATTCGTGGAGACACAAATCAGGGCGAATGATGTTATATGCTGTTTTATTTGTCATCAAAAAAGTCTTCGTCAATTTGTTTAATCTCGTAAGTCGTTTTTACTTGAATTCCAACATTAAACTGATGCATTAAGTCAACTAACTTTTTCCCGTCGATGCAAATGATTTTGTGATGTGCAGAGCGGGCTTTTTCCAGCGCCTTATTATCAAAATCTGAAGTAGTGACAAACACCCCTTTGTTGGTGTCGCCACTCATAGCACCAATAAAATTTCTAATGTCGGTCTCTCTTACTTTACCATTATTAAACCTTTTAGCCTGAATATAAATTTTATCCAATCCGAGTTGGTCTTCATTAATAATCCCATCTATTCCGCCATCTCCTGACTTTGCAGTTTCAATGAATTCTCCATATCG
>CAXTDG010000724.1:0-2576 GCA_964242675.1 uncultured Chitinophagaceae bacterium | reverse complement strand
GGAGGGCATAGACCTTTTGTATAACATCCGCTTTCGTAAAGTAAAATTCACCGTACGGGAGGTAATTACTTTACTCAAATTCTGGCGAATGAAAATAAGAGAGACCCCCTATTACCGGAAAAGGAATTATAAAAAATTGTTTCTGATTACAAACCTGATGCTGCTGAAAACAGCAACAGGGTTATTTTCTTTTAAATAAATATCGAATGGCGTTAAAAGTTATTGAAGTAGCTAACCTTTCAAAATGTTATATCATCAACCACCAGGCTGTAGAGCGCAGGCCTGCCCTGAAAGATATTGCTATGCAGAAGGTTGCCGGAATGTTTAGTTCAAAAGCAGCCAAAAGAGCCAGTAGTAAAGAAGAATTCTGGGCATTAAAAGATGTAAGTTTCAATATAGAACAAGGAGCCCGTTTTGCCATCCTTGGTAAAAACGGAGCCGGAAAAAGTACTTTACTCAAAATCATCAGCCGCATTACACAACCCACCACCGGTTCGCTGGCCATTACCGGTAAAGTAGCCAGCCTGCTGGAAGTAGGAACCGGTTTTCATGGCGACCTTACCGGCCGGGAAAACATATTTCTGAACGGCTCTATATTAGGTATGAGTAAAGCTTACATCAGAAAAACGTTTGATGAAATTGTTGCTTTTTCTGAGGTAGAGCACTTTTTGGATACACCGGTAAAGCGGTACAGCAGCGGTATGTATATGCGGCTGGCTTTTTCAGTAGCCGCCCATCTTGATCCCGACATCCTGATTGTAGATGAGGTGTTGGCCGTTGGTGATGCACAGTTTCAGAAAAAGTGCCTGGCCAAAATGAACGATATCAGCAGAAAGGATGGCAGAACCGTTTTGTTTGTAAGTCATAATATTGACTCGATGCGAAATTTTTGCAATAAAGGTATTTACCTGGAGGCAGGAAAAATAGCTATGGAAGGTGATATAGACACACTGGCCAGCACCTATGCAGCTACGTTTCACAAACGGGATAAATTTGAACCCAAAACGCACCTGCCTATCTACTTTAATAAGGCAGAAGTTGGCAAACAGGATGTCGTTTTCAATGAGACTTTAGAATTGCACCTGCAAATTTATTCTGACCAGAAAAAAGATTTTTTTATTATTGGATTAAGCATCACCGACCAGTATGATCAGATTGCAGGCTCTATGCAGTTTTATTCGGAGAAACCGTTGAACAAAGGTATGAACGATATTACACTGCAAATCCCCATCCGGGGCCTTGTGCCGGGAAAGTATAAATCAGTTATTGCTATTGCGCTGGATTTATCTCTCAACAATCTGGATGTGATATGGTATTATCCGGCCTTTACGGTACTGCCGGATGAGGAGAATAAATTTTTATTTACGCAATGGAACCTGGGCTGGAGTGCAAGTGTATTAGCAGGATCTAAAATGATTAATTAGTGCATAAAGCAGGCTCTGCAAATTTGTAGCTACACCAATAACAAGGCTGTTAAGCTATATTAACCCGGTTCTTTTTTAAACCTACAGACAATGGCCGATACGAAAACATGGACAGGCGAACGTCTTGAAACATTTATTTATAACGACACTACGTTCGAACATCTGCATCGCTATGCATTGGCGCTGAATCTATCAGCCGGCAAAAAGGTATTAGATATTGCCTGTGGTGAAGGATATGGTTCTAATATGATAGCGGACTATGCCACTGAAGTAGTTGGCGTGGATATTTCGCAGGAAACAATTGATGAAGCCGTAAAAAAATATCAGAAAAATAATCTGACATTTTTGCAAGGAGCTGCCGACCTTATCCCATGTGAAGATGATTATTTTGACGTGGTGGTAAGTTTTGAAACCCTGGAACACCATGACCGGCACCACGAAATGATGCTGGAAGTGAAAAGAGTGCTGAAAAAAGATGGCGTATTAATTATTTCCTCTCCGGACAAACTATTCTACAGCGATAAGCCGGCTTACAAAAATCCTTTTCATGTAAAAGAATTGTATAAGAATGAGTTTCAGCAACTGCTGGATGCCTATTTTAAAAATACGGTGATGCTGAGCCAAAGTAGTTTTATCGGCTCCATCATACTTACAGATAATGCTGCAACAACTACTACAGAAATAAAAGTGTATGAAGGTGATTATCATCGCCTGACTCAATCTGTGTGGGAACCGCCCTATTGTATAGCTATTGCTGCCGATACGAATGTTGCACCTGCTATAAGTTCTTTTTTCAAAAGCTCCATGGTGCTGGAAGAAAGGTTGCAAAACACAGAACGGGAAATGTATGAGGCCATTACACAACAAATTACCCGGCAGGTAACCGACCATGTTACCTACCAGGTATCCGAACGGGTAGCCCGTGAAGTAACCGACCACGTTACCTATCAGGTGACAGAAAGGGTAACTAAATATGTGACCGATGAAGTTACACAACGGGTTACCGAAGAAGTAACAAAGAGCGTAACGGATGAAGTAACAAAGAGCGTAACGGATGAAGTAACAAAACGGGTAACTGAGGAAGTAACAAACAGCGTAACCGAAGACGTTACCAAACGAGTTACTGAAGCAGTTACCAAAGAGGTAACCATT
>CAXTDG010000723.1:0-2577 GCA_964242675.1 uncultured Chitinophagaceae bacterium | reverse complement strand
TTTTGCCAGTTCGTAGGCCCCATAGGAATTAAAGTGTGTATCGTCTTTCATTACATCTCTTTGATTGGGAAACGTACCGGCCGGGTAATGTACAAATGCTTTTTTAGAAGCTGCGGGTCCCCAGGTTTCGTATAGGATTTTGCTCATGGCATTCAGGTCTATCAGGGCTACTTTTTCTTCCTGTGCCGTTTGCCGCAGGGCTTCGGGGTACTCTTTTAATGTGTTGATGATATGGCCGGCAGAATCGAAACTGCGGCGGTGCATACTGGTGACCAGCACCGGGATAACCCCTCTTTTGCGGGCTTCGGCAATCCACTCCTTTTCGGTTTGTTTATAAGTCGTAAACGGCTCCAGGTAATTGCCTCCGGGCTTCTGATCGTTATGGGTAAACTCAATGAATAAATAATCGCCGGGTTTTGCCAGGCTCCATACTTTATCCAGGCGGCGTTCGCCTTTAAATGCTTTTAAGGTTTCGCCACTTTCAGCATAGTTGGCAATCACTACTTTGCCCGGCTGAAAAAACAGCGGAATCATCTGGCCCCAGGAAGCCCAGGGTTCTTCGGCCTGATCGACTACGGTACTATTACCAGCTAAAAAAACGACTGGAATAGCAGCTACCGGACTGATTTCGATAGCTGCCACTTTGGGTGCGCTGTTGTTGAATTCCAGTGTTAGCTTATCATCCCAATGCAGGTAAACAAACTCACGGGGTTTCAACCGCACTTTAATATTGCCCTCCGGCCTCCGGATGATGCTGTCTTTTACATGAACCGTGAATGCAGCCGTTGCCCATTTTCCTGTTACCGTTTCTATTTTCTCCACCATCATACGGCGGCACTCGGCTTTGATGGTAGTGGCAGAGGTTCCCTTTGCATCACCTGCTATCACTTTTACATTGTAATTTCCTTCGGGCAGTTTTACAGAAAAGAAGAATGGTTTTCCGCTGGTAGTATAGCCATCCTGCAATGCATTTTTTCCGCCGGTAGCCGTTGAAGTAACCGCTGAGCCGCGGTCGAAGCCATAACCGGTTTGCGGGTTGTACACCGTTTCGGGTAATACCTGAGTATAGCCGGCGGCTGGTTTGCCTGGGGTAAGATCGAATTTAAAAGAGTTGCCGGTTTGGGCTTTTGCTGCCGTTAACAGAAAGCCGGTGCTAATTAAAAGAAGCGTTTTTATCATGATCTGATACAGGAATTTTTAGGCTGATTGATGGACATGATTGTGAGGAATACAAGTTACATTCAAATTTGCTTAGCCATAAGAGCCGCAGTGTTCTTGTCTTGCACCTTGCTCTACGAAGTCTCTGACTTCGTAGCCTTATGTTCTTCATAGTCTCTAACTATAATCTTCAGAATAAATTTTTGGAAGGTTTGGGAACTTTCCAAAAGTTGCAGCAGGTACGGTTGGTGCCGCAGGTCAGACCGTTCTCCACACCTGCTACGGTCTGACCTGCGGCACCGACCGGTTTGGGCACTGCCTGTCTGCAAAAATCACATTCATTTTATTTCGTATTTAAATTTATTGTTCCTGACTGTAACCCTTCAGCCGAAGCAGTTACACTCATTGTTCCGGTATTGCCGGTTGCTTTTACAATGGCAATACATATTCCTTTATACGCCTGCCGGTGGTTAGTCTGATAAGATTCGTGGCTGGAAATATCGCCGTTGTCAACCGCTGCAATGGTACCGGCACCTTTTGTTGCGAACGTGATTTTATTATCCGTGTTGAGGCAGGGAGTACCATTTTCGTCCGTGATGGTGGCAGTTACATACACCACATCGTCCCAACTATTTGAAAGGTCCGGCTTATCGGCAGAAAGCACAATTTTTGCAGGTGGCCCGACCGTTTTCAATTCCTGTTCGGCTACCACTTTGCCTTTATTCTTAGCTACTGCTTTCAATGTCCCTTTCTGAAAATTAACAGATACCATACGTGGTGATGCATCGTCGGCAGGACGTGGCAGTACGCCAACGGATTTGCCATTCAAAAACAATTCAACTTCGTCGCAATTGCTGTACACCTGAATATTTGCCTGATCATATGTATCAATATCGGTGGGGCTCCAGTCGCTGATCCATTCCCCGGCACCGGCATTGTCTGATTTTCGCATCACGTACACCATCGGCTCGTTGCTCCACCAGCTTTTTCGCTGGTAAGCGATGTTGCGGGCACTGCCGGTACGGTCAAATAAACCCTGGCCGTTCACTACTTTTGGCCAGTCGTTTTCGCCTAAATAATCGAAGCCGGTCCACAGGAACTGACCGCTCATATATGCATTATCTCTAACGGGTAGCCAGGCTGATAGTGTATGGCCATTTTCTGTTCCAATCACTTTACGGGCTGGGTTGGCTACATGTGCAGCTACCAGTTCATTTTCCCGGTAATTCTGGCCTACCACATCCATCATATTAGCTAAACCATTATCATATACTTTTGAAACATTGGGCCGGAATAATGCCATGGTTACCGGTCGGGTGCTGTCCAGCGAATGAATGAGGTTTTGCTGCATTAAATATTTATGAAACCCGGTAGAGTCGTTTAGGTTGTCATGTATTTCGTTGCCAATGCTGTAAATAA
>CAXTDG010000722.1:0-2582 GCA_964242675.1 uncultured Chitinophagaceae bacterium | reverse complement strand
CAAAAGCAGCTTTGACTTTTTCGTAAGTGCTGTCTTTACTGCCATCGTCAACAAACACAATATTGAAGGCTGCATAATCCTGCCGCAGTAAGTTTTGCAAGGAGCGAACGGCGTTTATTTCCTCGTTGTAAGCCGGTACGATGATGGAAACGAGTGGCTGTTTGGCACTAGCTCTAACAAGTACTGTTTTATCGGTTGCCCTTTTCTCCCGCCAAGCCATCACTGCCATCGCCAATAGCCGCAGACACGATAAAATGAGAAATACGATAAACAAGGAAAATAGAAAATGACCGCCCCAATAACCCACTTCTACCAACACCAGGTTGGCCTGCATGATGCCGTAGCCACTGCCTTTGGGTACGGCTGGCATCAGGTCGTCTTTCTTTTTGTGCAATAGCTGCGATAGCGTAATAAACTGGTAGCCCCGCTTCTGGAAATATTCGATAATTCTGGGCAGGGCCTTAACCGTTTGGGTGCGGTCATTGCCACCGGCATCGTGCAAAAGAATTACCCGACCATCCCGCTGACCGCTTTCTACATCGTACACTACCCGCTGAAAAATAGAATCGGCGCTAACGCCGGGTTGCCAGTCTTCCGGGTCAATGCTTTCACCTACATCTAAATAATTTTCCAAACGAGCATTGGCTACTGGTATCATTTCTTCCATGCTTTCCGGCTCACTATCAGCATTGTAAGGTGCTCTAAATAATACGGTGCTGTGCCCGGTAATACATTCAATAATCAGGCGGGTCAATTTCATTTCCAGCTTGGCCCTGGCAGTACTTACCTCCGCCATATTGGGGTGGGTAAAGGAGTGGTTGCCAATTTCGTGGCCTTCTTTGTAAATGCGTTGCACCAGCGGTAGGTTATCTTCTGCATTTAACCCAATCAGGAAAAAAGCAGCTGGTACATGGTAGTGGGAAAGGATGTCCAGCACTTGTGGCGTATAGGTAGGATCAGGGCCATCGTCGAAGGTGAGCAGCAGTTGCTTGGGCTGAGCTTTGCCGTAGCGTTTCACCACAAACATGCTCGGTAGCGAATCATATTTTTCTTCTGCTATCAGCATTTCCGAGGTATCAACTGCAGGCGTTATGTGGCCAGACTTTGGCGTACTCAACACATCCAGCACTTCGCCTTCGCCTATATAATCCACGTCGTTGCTGCTTTCTACGGTATTGAATTCATTAAAATTAAAATGCTGTAAAGCGGCCTTCCGCATATCGAGGTTGTAAAAATCCCAAAGGCGACTGTCTTCGCTGCCCAACCGCCAAAGCGCTGTACCAGCCAAGCCCGATTCGGTAGCAAACCGCATGGTGTTGAAGTTAGTGGCTGCATCGGTGAAATATACCTGATGCACTTTGTCGCTATCGTCGGCATAGCTATAGTGCAGGTTATAGGTATCATTGTCGAATGAAAAATCGGCATCACTTTCTCTTGCCGTGGTAAGTGCCTGCTGATAGGTAATGTCCACCGCATCGCCGGAAGCGGCCCAATCATAGCCATATCCGGCAATGCCTAAAATAATTTTGCTGGAAGGAATTTCCTTCGCCACTAAATCTACCGCTGCTTCTATCCATTTTTGTGAACTGATTGGGCCTGCATCGCCGCCATCTGAGTATTCATCATACGCCATCAGAAACAGGTAATCGTTGTAATTACTCAGTTCCTTGTAGTTGTAATCAGTATTAAAAGGCGATACATCCTGCGTTACCAGCAAGCCGTTGGCATGAAAGGCTTCACTCAGTTCTTTCATAAAAAGAATCATCGGCTCATCGCCCTCTTCCTGCACCTCTTCCAGATCGACATTGATGCCGGTAAACTTGTTTTTGATGCAGGCTTGCAAAACCGTGTTGATGAGTTTGTGACGCTTGTTAGCATCATGAAAAATGCGGCTCACCGCTTCGGGCCGAAACACGCCGCCAAAGTTGTTGCTAAGCATGGGCATAATTCGTACACCACTACGCTTCATTAAATCAAAGCCCCGCTGATCCATGCTGGTAAAAACGGTATCGGCCTTGGGGTCAATAAAAAACCATTCAGGTAGTACCAGGTTTACTTTATCAATACAGCGCTTTAGGGAAAAGAACGACTGCGGATCCCAGGCCACATAAAAGGCAGAGCGGATGCCTGCGGGAAACTGATTCCAGCTCGTATCGGCCCGGTTATTAAAGGCAGCTTGCCAAACCGGATGACGGCTGTTTCGGCCGGGGCGGCTGTAGGCTTCCTTTTCGCTGATGTACTGCCGAAAACCTTTGAACTCTTTGGATAATTTAGTTTCCTGTAGCAAGGGCTTATTGGCAGTGATGGCTTTTTTATATTCTTCGCTCAGCGGAACGGTTGGGTAGCGGCTTCGCATGATATATACCACCAATACCAGAAGAAATAAAATAGCAATTCCAATAAATAAACGGCTACCCCACCGAAAGCGTTGCCAGCGGCTGGGGTTATTGGTTTGGAAAACCTGACGGGATGTTGTAGCAGACATGGCAAAGATTCCGAGCAGGCAAAACTATCGGAAGTTTAATGAGCCAGAAAGCATTAACAGCATTTTGGAAAAGAAGTGTACTGCTACATCATAAGCA
>CAXTDG010000721.1:0-2583 GCA_964242675.1 uncultured Chitinophagaceae bacterium | reverse complement strand
GTATTATCATTTACGAAGCTATCTGGCGATTGTTTCAGCCGCAGCCGTTGCCGGGTATTAGCATTGCTATTGTGGCGGCTATTGGTATCGTAATTAATGCTGCTAGCGCCTGGCTTTTTAGTAAAAACAAGGAACATGATATCAATGTAAAAAGTGCTTACCTGCACCTGTTGGCGGATGCGGCAGTATCGGCTGGAGTAGCTGTAGCTGGGTTGGTTATTTACTTTACCCATTGGTTTTGGTTAGATGCTGTTGCGAGTATCGTAATTGCTGTAGTAATCCTTATCAGCACCTGGAGTTTACTAACAGACAGCCTTCGCCTTAGCCTGGAAGGTGTACCTGCCGGAATTGATTTAGCCGAAGTAAAAAAGACCGCCCTAACCATAAAAGGCGTTCAGGATTTTTACCATGTGCATGTTTGGGCGCTAAGCAGCACTGAAAATGCACTAACCGGCCATTTGGTTTTGGAAGCCAGCATCTCGCCAGAAGAAACGCAGGCAATAAAAGCTGATTTAAAGCATCGGCTGGAGCATCTGAATATTTCGCATACTACGCTGGAAACGGAGGTGAAGGTGTAAAATAAAAAAGCAGTTACGGATGAGGTAACTGCTTTTTTATTGGAATAGACCTTTATAATTTTATTTATCTACTATAGATACTGTTTATTTCTTAAAAGGCTGTTGCCAACGATGCTATTGGCTTAAGTAGTAAATGAAAACTAGGCTTGTAAAAAATTTTTACGTTTCTGCTTTTGTTTACGTTCCAGGTGGCTAAAAAGGAGTATTAAAAAACCTGCTATAGTAATAAGCGTACTTAAGATTAAAAACAGGATTTGTATAGAGATTTCCATTGGTGTATATTTTATGAACTGATAAAGACTACCATTCATTCGTTGTTTCACCATTAGGTAACCTGTTTTTAAATTGCTGCACTAGTGATAATTAGGCAGCGTTGCCTAGAGTCATTTTTCAATTCCTACAAAAGAGGGTTGTTTCTAAGCAATAATAGAAACGAAAAAACCCATCTAAAAGATGGGTTTTCAATGTTGCGAAGGGGGGGATCGAACCTCCGACCTTCGGGTTATGAGCCCGACGAGCTACCGCTGCTCTACTTCGCGGTGCAAATATAGGAGTATGATTCTCTTTGGCAAAAGTATTTTAAAGAAAAGCTCAATAAACAAGGCCCAGGCATCAGAAATAGTATTCACTGAAGCTTGGGCCTTGCTGCTTATATCTTGAATCTTAACCTTTAGTCTTTAATACCAGCTTTCTTAACCGATGAGGCACCAGTAGCTCGTACTTCCTGTACGGCAGCATCGCCCCGGTAGGCTACATCGCAGGCACCACTTAGCCGGGCTTTGATGGCTTTATTTACCGTAATGCGAACATCGCTGGCACCGCTGCCTTCTATATCGCAGTTGTCGGCAGTCAGTTCAAAACCTTTTACGTCGCTGGAACCGCTGAGGTCTATTTGTAGATTTACAGTTTTACCGGAAATGGTGAAATCACTGCTGCCGCTGGCACTTAGCCGCAGATTCTGCACATTTACTTTTCCTTTGAAATCAGATGCGCCACTGAGAGAGATAAGCAAATCCTGACTTTGCAGTTGTTCATTTACAAAAATGTCGCTGGAACCGGAAGCAGACAGTTTGTTCAGCGTTTTTGCCGAAACATAGGCTTTTACTTCTTCTGACGACCCGGAGCGGTGCCCGTTTCTCATGCCAATGTACAGTTCGCCATTTCTTACTTCTGTGGTGATGTCGGCTATTACCGCATTGTCCTTGGCACTAACCGCCACGGCATTTTCATTGCTGGTAGTAATGTATAAATCAATACTACCGCCCACATGCACTGCCGTAAAACTTCCAACAGCCCGTACCTGGGCATTGGCATCGTACACTGTTTGCGCCTTTGTGGTATAGAAGAAGGTGAATAGAATAATCAGGAAAAAAAATCGCAAGGTTTGCATGTCATTTAAAGTTATATAAGAGATACGCACCGGCTTTAAAAAGGTTACGCCACCGAAAAATTTTTAGGAATAGATTGAAAGGGATGCCTATACATTTGCACCATAAAATAATTAAGCCCGGGGTGTTAGGCTGCTACGCAAGTAGTTGCCCGACTGAGAAAAACCCGTAGAACCTGATCAGGATAATGCCTGCGAAGGGAAGGCGAGAACGTTTCGGAACCGGTCTCCTTCTTTTTGCGTGTACTTATCCTGGCCGCAAACTTTCCGAAACCAGATGAAGTCCTTTTTAAGTTTCCTTTTTTCTGTGGTGTTGTATACCACTGCCGTTGCTCAGCAGCGTATTTCAATTGTTATTCTAAATGAGGCCACCAAAAAACCAGTAGAGGCAGCTACGCTATCATTTGCTGGTGGTAGTAGTTATGTAGCAAATGGTGGGGGAGAAGTTGTACTGCCTGCCAATGCTATCCGTAATGCTATAACGGTAACGGTTTCTGCTTCCGGCTATCAAACGAAAGAGCAAGCCATTTCGCAAACCACCAATTCCTTCAGCATTTACTTAACCCCTTTGGCTGCGGTACTACAGCCGGTTGAAGTAAATGCCGTACGAGCTGGTGA
>CAXTDG010000720.1:0-2587 GCA_964242675.1 uncultured Chitinophagaceae bacterium | reverse complement strand
GCTACATATTTAGCTGCTCCAAATTCTTTTTTCTGCAACTGCTCCCGTATGTAGCGGTTGTGTGCCTGGTAGTGAATGCGGTAAGCTACCATCAGTTTTACATTGGCCTTGTTGCAGGCATCAATCATTTCCTTGCACTCGGCAGATGAAATGGCCATTGGCTTTTCGCACAAAATATGCTTGCCAGCTTTGGCTCCTCGTATTACATATTCCTTATGTAAAGCGTTAGGTAGTACAATGTAAATGACGTCTACTTCCGGGTTGTCCTTTATTTTATCGTAGGTTTCATAACTGTAGCAGCTTTCCGGCTGTACACCGTATTGCTGTGCTACTTTTTGCATCTTTTCGGGGCTGCCACTTACCAGCGCTACCAATCTTGATTTTTTACAGGTATTCAATGCCGGCAGTATTTCTTCAAGCGATAAATGGCCTAGTCCTACTACCGCATAGCCTACCCGTTGATTCTCTGGTAATGGTGTAGGTGTAGGGCCGGATTTGGGGTCGGCATCACTTTTCCATTGTTCCAGCACTATGGGTTGTTGTGGGCTGGCGGGTACCCGTGCCGGTGGCGATATTGCCTTCTTTTTGGTTTGTGCTACTACCTCATTTTGCGACAGCCCGGCTGCCATCAGCCCTCCTACCGCCAGCGATTTTCCAGTAAAAGAGAGAAAATCTTTCCGGCTTAGTTTATTATCAGTTATTTCTAACTGTTCTTCTGCACTTTCCTGTACCATAACAATTTCTGATTGATGATTGAATTGTTTTTTGCAGGATAAAAACTATGCCGGGCAGGTATAGATGAATGTATTTAGCACAAGAACTTATTTTGCAGTAAATGGCACTACCCCAGATTCTGATAATTTGTATTTTAATAATGGGTGGAGTGGCAGCGACTTATTTCAAAAAGCTTACGCCACTGGCAGCCCTTACCGGTGTGCTGCTGGGATGTTGCATTTATAAAGGAGGTAGTTATACTGGCTTGTTGATGTTAGCCACATTTTTCATTTTGGGTACAGCAGCTACGAGTTGGGGACTACGGCAAAAACAAAAGCTAGGCATAGCCGAAGAAAGAGGTGGCCGCCGCACTGCCGGGCAGGTAGTAGCCAATGCTGGCGTAGCAGGGATAGCAGGATTATTAGTTATTTTTTTCCCGGAGAAAAATCAGCTGTTTCAATTAATGATGGCCGGGAGTTTTTCGGCGGCTACGGCCGATACGCTTTCTTCTGAACTGGGCAATTTATATGGTAGGCATTTTTATAATGTGCTTTCTTTTAGAAAAGACCAACGAGGGCTAAATGGGGTTATTAGCCTGGAAGGAACGCTTTGTGGCGTGGCAGGCAGTTGTGTTATTGCACTTCTCTTTTCTTTTGCGTTTGGCTTTCATTATTTCATTTGGATTATCGTAGCAGGCACAGTTGGCAACCTGGCTGATTCCGTTTTGGGTGCAACCTTAGAACGGCGAGGCTGGCTAGGAAATAATGCTGTCAACTTTTTAAATACGCTGGTGGGGGCGTTGGTGGCAGGCGGTTTAAACCAATTCTTTTAAATACTGTGCGTCTTCAACATTGTTTTTGTTGCTCTTATTTTCCAAGCATTCAACAGCAATACTTCAAGATCGTTCCTGCTCACTTTCGACAGGTGTATAAGCACCATGGGCGAATGAATATAGTGGTCGGTGGTAAAAAATACAGAGGCATTTTTTGCTATTAATTCTTCCCGGTTTGTATAGTACAATGCCAGGGATTCATCATCTTCCCGCAGTCGGGCCAGCAACTTTTTGCCTACATATACAGCAGGTGTACCATAGCAGGGTTTCTCATACGTTTCGGGTAACTGAAGTGCAATTGCTTTTACCTTTTCCCATAACATGGCAGCATCCATATTCATAACAAATTCATTTTATGGTAAAAGATGTTTGATAAAACAGAAATGGTTCAAAAGAAAAGGCGAACTCCCATCCTTTTGAACCATCCACCATTGACTATTCACTACTAAATATACAATCCGCCATCTGAGTTTAGCACCTGCCCGGTGACATAACTACTAAGATCAGAAGCCAGAAACAGCGCAAGATTGGCCACATCTTCTGCCGTACCAAAACGGCCCAGGGGAATGCTGGATTTGTATTTATCTGCCGCTTCACCTTCTTTTAGATAGCTGGTCATATCGGTTTCAATAAAGCCCGGCGCTATTACATTGCATCGCACATTGCGGCTACCCAATTCCTTTGCTATGCTTTTACTAAAACCAATCACCCCGGCTTTACTGGCGGCATAGCTGCTTTGGCCTGCGTTGCCCATTTCGCCAATTACGCTGCTCATATTGATGATGCTGCCTTTGCGGGCTTTCATCATGGGTTTTATTACCTGCTTGGTAATGTTGAAAACGCTGTTCAGATTTACCTGAATTACTTCATTCCATTGCTCTGGCGTCATGCGAAGCAGCAGGTTGTCTTTGCTAATGCCGGCGTTGTTTACGCACACATCCACGGTGCCAAATTCTTTTACTACATCGGCTACAAAGGTTTCGCTAGCGGCATAGTCACCGGCATTGCTTTTATAGGCTTTTGCTTTTACCCCTCAGGCGG
>CAXTDG010000719.1:0-2589 GCA_964242675.1 uncultured Chitinophagaceae bacterium | reverse complement strand
ATACAAGGCCAGCAATTAGCGCTAAGTGCAGAAATACCGGCAAATACTACTGCTACTATTTACATTCCTGCAAATGCAGCCGCTGATGTTTTGGAAAATGGCCAGCTACTTACTGCTAATAAAAATATTCAGGTTGTTGGTAAGGAAAAAGAATACGTAGTTGTAAAAGTTGGTTCTGGTAAATATGAATTCAGTACAAATCCTGCAACAAAATAGGAATGAGAGGAAACTGGTTATAGCTATAGATTTTGCGTTGGGTATTACAGGACGGTTCTGAACACAAATAAAAAAGGGCATTTCAACACACAGTTGAATGCCCTTTTTGGTTTACGATTGCTTGCCAGTACGATATTAATTAGTAGTACCAGAGTCAGCTCATTACAATTTAAAAGGTAAGTACCAGTTTACTTTACTCATCAGACGGGTACGGGCAGCACCAGCATCACCTACACCATCTTTTTGAAGTTTGTTGTAAATCGGGTCGGCTAACACCGAGGCATCGTTGCGGCGCAGGGCCAGCCGTAGCATGTCAGGCCAGCGGGTGCCTTCAAAGCCATTTTCCAAAGCATTTTCCAGCAGGATTCCATTTTCTACCTGGGTGATACTGTCAGATGCATTGGTTGCTGTTAGCGTATAATTCTGCACATTGGCCCGGTTACGAATTCCAAGATTGCGATACCAATCTGACCGGAAATAAGGGGCGTTGCCATTGCGGCCATCAAAGTTGAAAGGATATACATCCGGAGTAAGTGACTCGGAATGGGTGCCATGGTATTTCGTTACGTCGCTGGTTGGTGCTGGGTAAGTACCTGCCAGCCCGTTATTGAAAAGTGCATAAGCCAGCCTGTTACGGCCCAGCCGGTTAGCGGCTTCGGCAAAACGCAGGTGCAGGTGGGTTCGCCGGTATAGAAACCACTTACTGTTTTTTACCAATGGGTTTACCGGCAGCCCGCTGCTGTTGGTGATGTAGTTGTACAGGTACTTCATTACGGTGGGCTGGCCATTAATATTTTTCCAGCTAAATTGTCCACGAGCATCATACGGCAATCCGGGGCCGGATATGTTGCCACTGATGTCTTTTTGCCGGGTCGTGTTCCAATAATCTACGGCTGCCTGCGATGGCTTTAGCAGGTAACTACCGCCGATGGGCGAAAACAGTTTTACGAAAGGATTTACCGGTGAAAACCGGTTGTCAAACGGTATAACCCAAAGCCACTCGTAGTCGAACCCGTTGTCCTGTGGCCGCTCAAACATATAGCGCCAGCCTGTATTTTCCGTTACCAACGATGTTGCATCGTTTACCCGGCTATAACTTACATAATGATCTTCTGCCGAGCCATTCCAGCCCAGGCGGTACTGCATATAGTAGCGGGCACCCACGGCAGAGCCAAGCGGTGTGGCCGTTTCCATCACTTGCCTGTACCAGGTGGCAGCCTGCAAATAATTCCCCCGCCATAGATTCAGATCGCCCAACAGACATTTCTTAAAGATGTAAAACTTAGCTGTACTGTAGCCATCTACCGATGTATTGAGAGATGTACCGGTGGGATACTGATCTTTAAACGGAACTCTTTCGGTTACGGCTATCAGGCTGTCGAGTAAGGTATTGAAAGGCAATTTGGGAAAAAGACTGCCATCATTTGCCTGCTCCACCGATTCCAGTGCACTGGTTATATAAGGTACTTCCCCCCAATGAATTCCGAGTTGTAAATAAGTAAATGACCGCAGACAAACCACATCAGAATAGCGCTGGTTGTACTCGGCACTTTTCATCTTGTTCGTCTGCCTCATGATGTCGAAATTTTTCAGTACATCATTGCAGTTGAGGATGAGCTCGTAAAAAGGGCGAACGCTGGCGTACGGATTGTCGGGAGATACGTTGTGTGTACTCAACTGCCGTAGATTTTCATCAGCATTGTTGGTAAACTCCATCATATCGCCCCGCAGTTCGTTGAGCAAAATATAGCGTTCGGCCAGTCCCTGAAATTTTCCGTACAGACCTATCACAGCCGCATCCGCATCGGCCACGTTCTGGTAGGTCTGCTGCGTATTCAGTTGGTTGATGGGGTCTTTATCCAATATCTTAGTACAGGAGGTTGCACCGCCGATAAATAGCCCGGCAAGCAACCCGTATTGTAACAATCGTTTCTTCATTTTGTGAATTGTCAATAGTGAATGATCAATGAGGGATGTGAGGCGTGATTCGTCAATCGTGAATGGTCCTAAGATTTTGACTTTTCTTCCGGTCTTTCGGACTTCCTGACTTCCGAACTTGTTTTACAACCCAATTCTTACACCCAGCATTACACTACGGTACTGCGGGTCAAGGCCAATATCTATCCCCTGTGCATAAATGCTGGTTCCGGCACTGAATTCTGGGTCGTAGCCCATATAACGGGTAAGGGTGAACAGGTTGGTACCATTGGCAAATACCGTTGCATTTTTCAGGAAGCCACGAGGTTTAAAAGGCACATCGTAGCTGAGTGACACCGTACGCAGACGGAAGTAAGAACCATCTTCTATCCAGCGGTCGCTAAAGCGGCTGTTGCCCATTGGATCGCCCCAGGTTGCCTTTGGTATATCCGTTAT
>CAXTDG010000718.1:0-2603 GCA_964242675.1 uncultured Chitinophagaceae bacterium | reverse complement strand
CCCTAATGTCAACGAGTTCATTAGCCGCATGGTAGCACTGGAAGGTGCCGAAGCAGGATTTGCCACCGCTAGTGGTATGAGCGCCATCTTTGCATCCTTCATGGCCTTCCTCAGTGCTGGCGACCACCTGCTAAGTTGCGGTTCCATCTTCGGTAGTACACATACCATCATTAGCAAGTACCTGCCTAAGTGGGGCATCCAGCATACCTACGCCGATGTGCTAAAACCCGAAACCTGGGAAAGCCTCATACAGCCCAACACAAAGATGATTTACCTGGAAACCCCTACCAATCCCGGTCTGGATCTGGTGGACCTGGAATGGATAGGTCAACTGGCAGCAAAACACAACATTATCCTGAATGTAGACAACTGCTTTGCTACTCCGCAAAGCCAGCAGCCGTATAAGTTTGGCGCTCACCTCGTAGTGCATTCCGCCACCAAATGGATTGACGGACAAGGCCGTGTTTTGGGTGGTGTTATTGTAGGCAAAAAAGAATTAATTAAAGAAGTATTCGCCCTATGCCGCAGCATGGGCCCAACCATGAGTGCCTTCAACGCATGGGTACTCAGCAAAAGCCTTGAAACCCTGGACGTACGCATGGAACGCCATAGTGGCAACGCTTTAAAACTAGCCGAAGCACTCGAGAATCACCCAGCTATCAACTGGATTAAATATCCCTTCCTGCCCAGCCATCCGCAACATGATATTGCCAAAAAGCAAATGAAAAATGGTGGCGGCATTGTGTGTTTCGAACTAAAAGGCGGACTAGCCGCTGGCCGTGCCTTCTTAGATAAATTAAACATGCTTTCCCTAACCGCCAACCTCGGCGATAGCCGCAGCATTGCCAGCCACCCCGCCAGTACTACTCATGCAAAACTTACGGAAGAAGAACGTTTGGCAACAGGTATCACGCCGGGGCTCATTCGTATTTCCGTAGGCCTGGAGCATATTGATGATATTAAGGAAGATATACTGCAGGCGCTGGGGGAACGATTTTAAAAGATTAATTCTTATTTTTAGGCTATGACTGAAATAACATTTATTGCCCGTGAAGCTGAAGAAGGTGGTTACTATGCACGTGCTGTAGGCGCTTCTATCTTTACACAAGCAGAGACAATTGACGAGTTACGATTGATGATAAAAGATGCTATTGATTGTCACTACGATAACGAGGCAGACAAGCCTAAATTAGTACACTTGCATTTAAGCCATGATGAAGTGTTTGCTGTATGAGAATCCCCAGAGATTTAGATGCGAATGACTTGCTGAAACTGTTGAGAAAGAAATACAGTTACGATTTTGTAAGGCAAGCTGGTAGCCACATTCGAATTAGAACAGAGCTTAATGGCGAACATTTTCTTACTATTCCTAATCATTCTCCAATAAAGATTGGTACGCTCAATCAAATTCTTTCGGATATAGCAGAACACATGAATTTGAGTAAAGAAGAAATAATGAGAGCTTTGTTTTCCTAACGCTATCAGCCCACGACTAAAACCGTGGGCTTTCTATTTCCAGCATTCTCCCTATTTTTACCACATCGCATTTCCTTTATGCCAACTATTGAAGTAAAATATAAAAACGTTCGCCGGTCTTCTGCTACCGGCTGCTCTTGTGCCTGCTGTTGAGTCTAGACTCAACCTATCGGCGTTTTTACTTTTTATTTTTTACTTTTTATTTTCCCAAAATGTCTTTACAAGTTTATAATTCCTATACCCGCCAGCGGGAAGCGTTTGAATCATTAATACCCAGCCATGTGGGCATGTACGTTTGCGGTCCCACCGTTAGCGGCGAAAGCCATTTGGGCCATGCCCGGCCCTACATCACGTTCGATGTGGTGTATCGCTACCTAACCCATTTAGGCTACAAGGTGCGCTACGTACGCAACATTACCGATGCCGGTCACTTTGAAGAAGAAGGCCGGGAGGCAGAGGACAAAATCTCTAAAAAAGCCACGCTGGAAAAGCTGGAACCAATGGAACTGGTACAGAAGTACACTAACCTCTTCCATTGGGCCATGAACCAGTTCAATACCATTTCACCAAGCATTGAACCTACCGCTACCGGGCACATTGTAGAGCAGATTGAAATGATTAAACAAATCATTGATGCGGGTTATGCTTACGAGGTAAATGGTAGTGTGTATTTCGATGTAAAAAAGTACGCAGCCAATTATCCTTACGGCAAATTAAGCGGTCGTGTAATAGACGATTTACTAGAAACAACCCGCTTGCTAGAAGGCCAAGACGAGAAACACAACAAGCAGGATTTCGCCCTTTGGAAAGCTGCACCACCACAGCATATTATGCGTTGGGCTAGTCCCTGGGGCGAGGGTTTTCCCGGCTGGCATATTGAATGCTCGGCTATGAGTAAAAAATACTTAGGGCAAGAATTCGATATCCATGGCGGCGGTATGGACTTGCTATTTCCGCACCACGAAAGTGAGATTGCTCAAAGTAGCATTTGCAATGGCGGCCATGTTTGCGCCCGTTATTGGCTGCACAATAATATGATTACCATTGATGGTAAAAAGATGGGTAAAAGCTATGGCAACGTTATTAAATTAACGGAGTTGTTCAGCGGCAACCATCCTATACTGGCT
>CAXTDG010000717.1:0-2609 GCA_964242675.1 uncultured Chitinophagaceae bacterium | reverse complement strand
GCTTTAACCTGTTCTATCTCCACCATCATGGCCTCATCAATAGCCAAACGACCAGCGGTATCGATAATGACAACATTTTTATTCTTGGCTTTTGCTTCCCGAATAGCAGCCAGCGCAATGCTTACCGCATCCTTATTTTCCGGATCGCTATATACATCTACTTTAATCTGCTCGCCCAGTACTTTTAACTGCTCAATGGCCGCAGGGCGGTAAATATCAGCCGCAACCAACAACGGGCTTTTATTGCGTTTAGTTTTAAGATAATTGGCCAGTTTACCACTGAAAGTAGTTTTACCACTACCCTGCAAACCGGCAATCAGGATTACAGTTGGATTGCCGCTCAGCGAAATCTCGCTGGCTTCTCCACCCATTAGTTCTGCCAGTTCGTCCTTTACAATCTTCACCATCAACTGGCCAGGACTAACGGCATTGATCACTTTTTCGCCGGTGGCTTTGTCTTTCACCCGGTCGGTGAAGTCTTTGGCAATTTTATAGTTTACATCGGCATCCACCAACGCCCGGCGAATATCTTTTACAGTGTTGGCAATGTTCAGTTCGTTGATGCGTCCCTGCCCTTTTAAGTTCTTAAACGCACCTTCAATCTTCTCACTTAAACTTTCAAACATAGTTGTGTTCCTCTTTTTAGAAGGCTGCAAAAGTCAGCTTTTTACTAATAATATTGAAAAGGAAGTTGAGATAGCAACTCCACTTTGCGTCAGAATGTTTATTCGGAAGATTGGCTAAGTTTGCTCTGTATGACGACCGAAGAAAAAAGCCTCAATTTTTTAGAAGAAATAGTAGAAGCCGATCTGGAAAGCGGTAAGTATAAAAGTGTTTTGACCCGTTTTCCGCCGGAGCCAAATGGTTACCTGCATATTGGCCATGCCAAGAGCATTTGCCTCAATTTTGGATTGGCCAAAAAATATGGTGGTAAAACCAACCTGCGTTTTGATGATACCAACCCTGTAAAAGAAGATATTGAATATGTTGACAGCATAAAAGAAGATGTAAAATGGCTCGGTTTCGATTGGGCGCAGGAATTATACGCTTCTGATTATTTTGAAACACTATATGGATACGCTGTTGAATTAATTAAAAAAGACCTAGCGTATGTGGATGATGCCACGCCGGAAGAAATAGCCGCTGCGAAAGGTAGCCCAACCGTACCGGGAACGCCAACGCCGAACCGTAGCCGCAACGTGGCCGAAAACCTGCAATTATTTGCTGACATGCGGGAGGGAAAATACCTGGATGGAGCAAAAACTTTGAGGGCAAAAGGCGATTTAGCTACGCCGAACATGCACATGCGTGACCCTTTGATGTACCGTATTAAGCATGCTCATCACCATCGTACGGGTGATGCATGGTGCATTTACCCAATGTATGATTTTGCCCATGGACAAAGCGATTCCATCGAGCAGATTACCCATAGCATTTGTACGTTGGAGTTTATTCCGCATCGGGAACTATACGATTGGTTTATTGATAAATTAGACATTTTCCCCAGCCACCAGTATGAGTTTGCCCGCCTAAACATGACCTACACAGTAATGAGCAAACGCAAATTGCTGATGCTGGTGCAGGAAGGTTTTGTAAGCGGTTGGGACGATCCTCGTATGCCAACGATTAGTGGCTTACGTCGCCGTGGTTTTACGCCAGAAAGTCTACGGGAGTTTTGCGACCGTATTGGTGTACAGAAAAGAGAAAATATTATTGACTTCAGTCTGCTGGAATTTTGTGTTAGGGAAGACCTAAACAAAACAGCCACCCGCCGTATGGCTGTGCTTGATCCGGTAAAATTGATCATCACCAATTATGAAGGTGAAGGCGAAATACTGCATGGCGAAAACAACCCTGAGGTAGAAGATGGTGGCGGATCTAGACCCATTCCGTTTGGGAAAGAACTATGGATTGAACGAGAAGACTTTATGGAAGAACCAGCGAAAAAATTCTTCCGTCTGGGGCCGGGTTTGTCCGTTAGATTGAAGAACGCTTATGTCATTACCTGTACTGGTTTTAATAAAGATGGAGCGGGTAATATCACAGAGATTATATGCGAATACTTACCTGAAAGCAAAAGTGGCAGCGCTGAAAGCAATGTGAAAGTGAAAGGCACCATCCACTGGATAAGCGTTGACCATGCTGAAACTGCCGAAGTGCGTTTGTACGATCGCTTGTTTAAGATTGAAAACATGGCGGAGGCAGAAGGTGATTTTAAAGACAGCATCAACCCTGATAGTCTTACCGTTATTGAAAAAGCCTTTATTGAGCCTGATTTAAAAAATGCTCAGTTGAATGACCGCTACCAATTTATCCGCAAAGGCTATTTTGTGCTGGACAAAGATTCAACGCCTGAAAAACTGGTGTTCAATAGAACGGTTACGCTGAAAGATGCCTGGGCAAAAGAAGTAAAGAAGCAATCGTAAATAGAACATTATCTGCTTGCAACAGATGTTATATAACAGAATGGTTTGTGCTAGTAGCGCAAACCATTTTCTTTGTTACCTAGATATTTATAGCATAAAAAAACCTTCAGAAAATGTTTCTGAAGGTTTAGTGCCCAGAACTGGATTCGAACCAGCACATCCTTGCGAACGCTGCGACCTGAA
>CAXTDG010000716.1:0-2621 GCA_964242675.1 uncultured Chitinophagaceae bacterium | reverse complement strand
GGTACAGGGTAGCCACATAACACTATTCTACCGTTTTCCCTCGTTGCCAGATAGTATTTACACAAGCTGGAATACTGAGTTGAACTATAGAAAATTTATAGGTAGGGTAATAGAAGATAAGAGGGGGAAATGGATAATACCAGCGGTAGGAGGCGTATACTATTACGACCCACAACAAAAATCGGCTACCTACATAGGAGACTTAAAATCGTACGGAACTTCTTACACACTGGCGAAAGCAACGGACAATAATGTCTACTTTTCCATAAATGCCCGTATTTACAAACTAAATGGCGATAAGCTGCCTGAACTGGTGTATGATAACGGTGACCATACGCCAGCTTATCCGCTGCTGCTAACTGACCGCTCAGGTATTATATGGGCTAACACCGATGTACTTGGCATCAACTTATTTAGCGTGTATCCCAATAATTTTCGTTCCTCTGCTTACAAAACCGGTTTTGCCTCAGATGTATTGCAGCACTGGGTACCCCATTCATACGAAGAAGTATCGTACAACTCTTACAGTATGCGTTTGGCCAAAGATGCCGGCGAAAATATATGGTTGCTGAACCAGGTGCAACTGCGGCAAAACAGTCAATTAAAAAAGGAATATACAACATTATATCAATTGCAAGATTCGGGAGCAGTGCAGTACAATCTGAAATATACCAACACAAAACCTTTTGCTTTCACTATTGACAAACTAAATCAATGCTGGGCAGCACTATCTGATACTAATCGAAATCGGATACTGGCAAAGGCTACTCTGCAAACAGGAACTATTGCACCTTATGCACAACTTCCGGGCGGCTGGAAGGACAACGGATACCTTACCAGTATTGCCAGCTATGTTTGCTACCTACCCGAAGATGAGCTTCGGCTATACGATACAGTTACTGCCGCCTGTACGGTTTTCTCCAGAACACAATTAGGTGTAAGTGGTTTGCTGCTAATGGCTTTGCCAGACCGGCAGCAAAAAAATATTTTGTGGATTGCTACCAAGGGTTCCGGCATTATAAAGCTAAATGTAGCTACCGGTGTTGTACAGCACTATAGCGAAGCAGAGGGCTTGCCCAACAACACCGTGTATTTTATAGCGCCGGACAAGAGGGGCTTTTTCTGGTGCAGCAGCAACAAGGGCATTTTTCGCTTTGAGCCGCAGAACGGCCAGGTGGTTTCGTTCACCGCAAAAGACGGCCTGCAGGGCAATGAATTCAACCGCTATCATTTTCTGGAAACACCTGATGGCCATTTTATATTTGGAGGTACAGAAGGATACACGGTTTTTCACCCCGATTCCCTGAACTTAGATACTTATCAGCCACCGGTTGCCATCACTGATATATTGGTGAATAATACACCACTTCTGCAAGCCGTTGCTCGTTGCAGAGATAGTGCTATTACAACATTGCAATGGCTTACGTTAGCACATGATCAGAACTTTCTTACGTTCAGTTTTGCAGGCCTGCAATACAATGCACCCGAAAAATTACAATACCGCTACCAGCTACAAGGCATTGATAAGGACTGGGTTGAGGCCGGTGTCGGTGCCACAGCCAAGTACGCATCTATACCGCCGGGGCACTACACATTTAAAATAAATGCATCTAACACGGCTGGGGTGTGGAGCAGTTATGTAAAAACACTGGAGATAACCATTTTGCCACCCTGGTGGCTTACCTGGTGGGCCTACACTATACATACGCTTATTATTGCGGGAATAGTATATGCGTTATACCGCAACTGGCTACATCGGGCAAAAAGCAGGCAGCAGCTGATTTTAAAACAAAAAGAGGCCGAACAGGCGCAGGAGATGGAAGAAACAAAAAGCCGCTTTTTCGCCAACATTACCCATGAGCTACGTACGCCACTTACACTTATTATGTCGCCGGTGCAAAGGCAGTTGCAGGAGGGTGCAGCTACCTATTCTCCTACCCTGCTTACAAACGTTTACCATCATTCGCAACTTTTATTACGCCAGATAAACCAGTTACTGGATATGAGTAAGCTGGAAGCAGGTAGTTTGCCCGTACAGCTTTCAAAAGGTAATATCATTTTGTTTATTGAGGATTTGTTAAACGGATTTAAAAACGCAGCCTCTGCAAAAAAGATAAACCTGAAATATAATGCTGCTTCTTCGCCAGAGGAGTATTTATTTGATAATGATAAGCTGGAAAAAGTGGTATATAATCTGTTGGGCAATGCCTTAAAATTTACGCCGGAGGGTGGACAAATACAGGTAGTCATCAGTTTTACCCACCGTAGCTTTAGCGAAGGAGGGCGGCAGTCAGCAGTTGGCAGTCAGGAGTCGTCAGTAGTCGGTGGTCAGTGGTCTTCTGATGATAAAACCATTTTCCGGATACAGGTGTCCGATACCGGCATTGGCATAGCGCCGGAACATCTTCCCCATATTTTCGATCGCTTTTATCAGGTAAATAGCAGCACTACCCGCAAGTACGAAGGCACCGGTATTGGTCTGAGCCTGGTAAAAGAACTAACCGGACTAATGGGTGGTGAGATACAAGCAGAAAGCACCGTTGGAAAAGGTTCTGTATTTACGCTCACCCTGCCGCTATCCGTAGCCGGTGCATTATCCCGATTTCCTGAAGCCAATCATC
>CAXTDG010000715.1:0-2622 GCA_964242675.1 uncultured Chitinophagaceae bacterium | reverse complement strand
GTGTTCGACGAAAACGAACCCGTGGAAACCAATACCTGGGTAAACACGGTGGATGCCTTTGCTCCCACCAGCAGCCTGAACGGCCTGCCTGCTACCAGCAACAACCCGGTAATAAATCTGAAGTACAGCGGTACGGACGACCACGGAGGCTCCGGCCTGAAATACGTGGACCTGTATGTAAGCGACAACGGAGCGGCGCCGGTACTGTATGCACCGCTCTTTACCGGAACGGATACCCTCTTCTATGGCGAGCAAAACCATACCTACACCTTCTTCGGGCAAGCCACCGATAATGTGGATAACAAGGAAGAAATGAAGAACATGGGTAGTGTTGTCATTACAGCCAACAGTTGCCTGGGCGGTGCGCTGTCGTTTACCAGCAATATTACCGGCACCAGTTACCAGTGGCAGGTAAATACCGGTAGTGGCTGGGTGAACATTACCGAAAGTGATGTGTACACCAGTACCAATAGTAAAACGCTGGTGCTTATTAACGCTACCGGGCCTATGTACGGTTACCAGTACCGGGCGCTGGTAAATGGAACTACTTACAGCGACGTATCTACACTGCGTTTCGTCACTTTCTGGGAGGGGAACATAAGCAAAGCATGGGAAGACCCGGCCAACTGGAGCTGCGGTGCTGTACCCAACCAATACACAGATGTGGTAATACCCGGCAGTAAAGAACGTTTTCCGGATGTAAACACGAATGTAACCGTCAGAACTCTACGGGTAAATACCGGCGCAACGGTTACGGTGAAAACAGGAGCAAACGTTACGGTTCTGAAATAAGCTTTTCCAACCCTTGAAGGGTTTCAAACAAAAGCCGGCAATCTTAAACGCAATCCCTTCAAGGGTTCTCAAATCCCTTGAAGGGTTCTTTAAAAATTACACATGAAACAAATCATCATCCCCACCAACAAAGGCACCAAAATAGTGCTGACACAGAATATTATCCGGGTGCAGGCCAGCAGCAGTTACAGCAAAATTTATTTCAGCAACGAGCAACCCCTGACGGTAGCTAAAGTATTGCATTGGTTTGAAGAAAAGTTGCCGGAAGATTTCTTTTACCGCATCCACCAGACACATATCATCAACCGCTATTTTGTAAAAGAGGTATCCTGTAGCAATATGCTAAAGATGACGACCGGCGAGGAAATACAGGTAAGCAGGCGTAAAAAAACAGCTTTTCATTCCATGATGGCAAGGATTGCAGCAGAATAGCCAAATGTGCAAATGAGCAAATCTGCAAATGGAATACAGGGGATTGTGCTAAACGACGCAGCTACAGATTACACTCAATTCTCATACTTGAAGTGCCGTAGGCACGATCCATATTGTAGCCAGGGATTTTAATCCCTGTAACCGCAGGCACGACCCGTATTGTAGCGCAGGGTTTTAACCCGTTGTTTGCTTTCAGGCAATCAGGTCTTATCTTGACAGCCCTTAAGATGTTTATCCTCAACTGCAATTATGAAAAAAGCTGCCACTTATTTTGCCGCCCTGCTAAAATTAATGATCTGCTTCTATTGCCTATCAGGGTTTCAAACAAGCGTTGCACAAAACAATAGCAAAGGAATCCCGGCTATTGAGAAAGCATACACAGCAGGCAAATATGAAGAAGCGGAAAAGATATGGCAGGCAGATGTCAGCCATTTTTTAAAGGAAGGAAATATTGATACACTTATTCATTATATCATCTGGGCAGGGAAGCCGGAAGCCAAAAAAGGGAATAAAGACAAGGCCATTCAACAAGTGAACAAGCTTGTTGAAAAAATAAAAACACTCACTACCTCATCTGCCACTATCAGCCAGGCATATATTGAAGCCGGCGAATTTTTCGGATCCATTTCCAACAACGAAATGGGATACAGGGCCAATGAGCAGGCCTTGCAATTTGCTACCGTGGCAAATGATGAATTACGTACGTTAAGGCTTGCCAATATCGAAAACAACATGGCCACTTATGCGCAACGCATGGGAAATCTTAGCCTTAGCATTTCGCATGACCGCAAAGCACTGCAATGGGTGCAGCAATTGCGTAAGCCCGATTATGAAAAGTACTACCTGATATACAATTCTATGGGCAGCGGTATGTATTATATTTCAAAGCTGGACAGTGGTATTTATTTTTTTAATAAAGCATTGGATGCATTATCAAAAGCACAGCCAACGCCGGAAAACAAATACTACCGCCCTGCTATCATACAAAATAACATAGCAGGGATTTATGGCATACAAGGAAACACAACTGCCGGCATTGCTGCCATGAAGGCAACGATTAATTATCTAAAGCTTTTTCTTGCTACCAAAGAGCCACACCCTAAAAAACAAAATGCCATTGAATTTCAGTTTGAAGCTACCGATAACCTGGCGGGTATTTATAAAGAATTGGGCGATTACAAACAGGCGCAGGAATTACTGTGGTATTCCTATCAGCAAAAGCAAAAGCAATTGCCGGCAGGCAATACGGCTGTGTTTATTTCAGAAATCCTGTTAGGGCAATTGTATTTTGCCATGCGGGATTACACACAATCGCTGAAATTTTTAAATCACGGGCTCCAGTTGATTGCAAAAGCCGATGGCGACTATTTGTTCTGGCAGGCAGATGCCTGCAATACG
>CAXTDG010000714.1:0-2626 GCA_964242675.1 uncultured Chitinophagaceae bacterium | reverse complement strand
CACCAGTGTCTTGATGCACGAAAGCGAAAGAGCGGAGAGGGAGGGATTCGAACCCTCGGTACAGATGGAAGTAGGTACAACGGTTTAGCAAACCGGCCCTTTCGGCCACTCAGGCACCTCTCCGTATCCCCCATTTAATTAAGGGACGGCAAATGTAATCGTTCAGAAATAACAATAAAACTTTTACGGAAAAAAGCAAAACAATATTTCAAACGTTTTAAATTTTCGTAGAAAACCATACAGTTGTTCAAAGTAACGCCCATGTTTTTACAACACTACTGCGCTAAAGATATTTTAACCGCCAAACCTGCCCTTGTAATTATCGTTTCCGCTGAGGAGGATATGTAAGGAATTACATGTCGCTGATCATAATAAAGCTGCAGGTTTACCCGGTTGTTCAGTACATAGTCAATAGTAGGTTTTATGGTAATGAGCTTTTGCCCGGCTGTAGGAACGGTACTTCCCTGATCGAGACGATTGTTGCTGGTAACATCGTCCCGCACCCCTAACGACAAACTGAATCGTATATCATTTTCCAGTTTCTTAGCTCCGTTCTTATTTAAAATTTTTGGCAATTTAAATGGTACCGGGAATCCTTTCTTTTGCCAGCTACCGGTGAATACCAATTCAGTGCTACGTATTTCGCTCAGTTGATAATCTACCAGGCTCAGGCTTAGCTGGCGGCTTTTTTTATACTCAAACCTGGCGCTGATCTGATTAGTAGTTGTTATATCAATACCAATCAGTGGCTCAAAGGCTTCCTGTATAGAAATGTTAGGCACCAGGAAGTAAGGTACATAGTTGCCATTGCCACCTGTAGTAGTATCAACAAAATAAGGAATGCTTAATGATAATGGATCTTGGAATGTAAGGGCCGAATTAAAGCTATTCATACTCAACCGACTCTGGTAACTATGGGTGATAGAAATAGCAGAGAAGTGTTTCTGCAATGCTGGTATTTTAGTTAAACCGGTAAAATTCACCCGCCAGTTGGGTTTAGGTTTTATACTCTTGAAGGGATTATTACTGATATTCGGATTTCCGTTTCCAATAAGGCCAACCGTATTAGGATCCTGCTTAGTGTATGCTGATATGAATGCTGGAATTAACACATCCTGACTATACTTTCCATATCCTTTGTAATAGCCGTCGGAACCTGTACCAGTGCCTGCAGATTTGTAGGAATTGATATCATACAATCTTTTTGAAATAATGATACGGTTATCTAAGAACCGCTTGTAGGTACCGCCCAACTCATTTGGATTGTATTTCTCGAACAAAGTGTTGAAAGCAATAAAACTAACGCTGAAACCACCGGTGGCATATGGACTCAAGTGATGCAGGCCAGAAGTACCCGTCGTATCCTTAAACAGTTCGCTGTAGTTTTTGGTGAAAGTTTTATCCAGGTTCAGGTCAATGGTAAACTCCTTGATAGGTTCCAGCTGTGCCTGTATATTTAGTTTTTGCTCATAGCCTTGTGTAAATAAAAGATTAAACTCCGGATTGCGGGTAAGCAAATTTCTTGTACCCAGTTTACTTAAATAAGCAGTATCCGGCTGTTTTCCTAATATGTAACCAAGCCCTGGTGCATTGCTGCGGAAGTTATTTCCTACATACTGTGTACTATCTAAATAACCCGGAATACGACTGAAATAAGACTCTCCATAATTAACAGAGGCTCGTTTCACCATTGTTAATACTCTGCCTATGGTACGAACCGCTCCCCCTATTTCCACCGGCCGATTTTGCCGCTCCAGCCTGCGTTGCACACGTACCAGTCTCCGTGCTTCTCTACGGGCTTTGCGCCGCTCTTTAGGAGTCATTTTAGCTAATACAGAATCAGGTATAGCCCCGGTAGTTTTTCCGGTCTGGGCTTGTGGCGGTTGCTGACCAGCAGCAGCTTTAGGTTGCCGTGGTGCAGGTGTTTCATCCAAGGTGCGTAAGAAGCGGCTCTTGCTATACAACCGGGAAAAATCAAATTCACCATTTAGGTTTTTATCTGCATGGTTCTCTAAGAAACTTCCCTGGTTTAGTTGCTGCGCTAGTAAGCTGCTAGCTATCCAGCTATATTTTGCCGTGTAGCTTGCCCGTGCCGTGATCCAGTCGGTAAGTGGCAGTTTGGCAAGTGGTAATGTGTAAGTGAAAATAATCTGCTGATCGAAAGAGGTGGTACGACCACCGTTCCAGAAGTTTCTGCGAACAGTGTCTTTCTGGCCCGGAAGATTCAAAGCACCAGCTGGTTCATCTACCCGACCCTTATTGGTAGAAGTATAATCTAAGTTCAGCGACCTGGTAAGATCCCAACGATACACATAAAAGCGGTCGAAGTTGAAATACTTATCGTAGGTCGTGTCTACCCGTACTTTACCATACGTAGAAACATCACGGGGAATGAAGCGACCGAATTGCCGGTTCACATCCATACGTACACTTACTACCGATGGTGCCAGGTTGAAATTGAAGTCTTTCACCAGGTCGAACCAATGCGTTTTGCTCTTAATCAGTTTTTTGAATGGTTCAAAATATTTAGGCTGTGTGGTATAGTTATAGCCAAATACCCCCCTATGCCGCACTACCTTATCCTGCTCCACCGTTGGCGACTGCCGCTCCTGACTGATGTAGGAAT
>CAXTDG010000713.1:0-2630 GCA_964242675.1 uncultured Chitinophagaceae bacterium | reverse complement strand
ATTCTGACCTAACAACGGCCAATAATAAAGCTTGCTATTTTTCCTATCTAAAAACCATTCACCAGGGCTATCCAAAAACTTAATTGAATTAGTTAGGTAAAAGGCAGAGTTGCCGGTTTCTTTGGAAATCCAAGGCGATGGCCAGGGATGTTCTGATTGCACTTTGCTTTCCGGTTGATGAAAACTTAATTTGATGCTATCACCATTTACTTCTGCTGTTTTCACCCGCAGATTGGCAATGGCCCACCATTGGTGAATCACCATTTCCAAACCATCAGCACTTGGTAAATTTCCAATCGCCAGTTTTGGTATCTGGCAGGTTTGTGTTTTTTTATTCCAACTAAGAATGCGGTCCATCTTTTCACCGTTGGGATAACGAGCCCGAACTGCCTTTGTATCATTAATCCATAACTGGCGGAAGTTAATTGGATTGCTATTTACCTGTGGTACATCTGCTACCCAAACGTTCGATTGTGCAGCAGTTGGTAAGCCAGCAACTTTACCTGAAACTTTTTTCCAGCCACTGATTTTTACGCCGCCACTTAATATTGGCTTTTCATTCGGAGCTGCTTCAAATATTGTAGGACTGCTTGCTGTGCCTGCATCTTCGGGACGAATGAACAGCAGTTGATATAACTGGTATGTGCCGCCTTTTAATACAATATGAGCACCGCTTGAGATGGAAACATCATTCAATCTTCTGAGTTCTCTTGCTTTTCGTAAAGCCGCATCTGGTGTTGCAAATGGTGATGCTTGTGAGCCATCATTTGCATCATTTCCATTGACGGCTACCCATACTTTTACCTGCGACAAAGCCGCAAGTGGTAACACAAAAAAAGACAGTAAAAGCAATCGTACAAACCGAATAGACATGAATGAACGGCAACTATTTATGGCACAAATGAGAAAGGGTAAATGTAAAGCCGATGCCGCCCTCCGCAATGTTTGGATTTGCTATGTTGATGGAAGATTTTACTAACTGCCTGTATTATTCTTCCTGAAAAACTTTTTTCAAATATGCAGTGTTGGCACCGTAATTAAATTTTGTATCCCTGGCCTTGGTAGCATCCCGACTACGTTCAATTACCAACCAGCCGCTCCACTTCATTTTATCCAGCGTTTTCTTAATTTTTGCAGCATCAATCTGTGGGTCGTTTTGCAGCCAAACGGAATCTTTGTTGGTGGCGTGAATGGCGCAGATTCTATCCTTGCCTAGTATGTTTAACTCTTTGTACAGGTCACGGCCTTCTTTCAATGGGTTGGAAAAGTTGAAGTAAATCTTAATACCTTTTGAATTGATATCTTTTAGCAGTTGCACGTCACCTTTTGCATCTAATGCGGTTTCAATTCCGATGACTACACCTGCGTCTTCGGCCATTTTACCAGCTACTTTTAGTCGGGCTACTACCGAATCTCTTACAGATGGATTTTTTGCTAAATCGCATTGTACGCCTAATGGTAAGAATGCAATTTTCACATTCATCAACTGCATGGTTTTGATGCAGTCTTCAATGGATTTTTTATACTCTTCTCTTCCACAAAATGATTGGGCATAATAGCCGGTCATGGCAAGTGAAAAAATTTCGACGTTGAGTTCTTTGGCTTTGTCGAGAAACTGATTTCTGATTGTATCGTTTAGCAAAGCGTTTTCGAAAGTGGGGCGCTTGCCGAGGCCTCCCATATCTACTTCTACGCCGTCGGCTTTTAGTTCGCCGGTTAGCGTGATAGCGCCGAGTTTTTGGCGCTTTAGAAGCATGAGGTCGATGAGGCCGACTTTATAGCGTTGCTCTTTTTGAGCAATCAATAAGGTTGGAATTGCTAATACTAAAATGAGTAATATCTTTTTCATAATTTAAAATTCTTGCTGTTTGTAGTTCTTCTTTCTTTGTCTTGAAACAAAAAAAGAATCAAAGAAAATCCAAGAGAAAACGCCAATGCCTCCGGCGGCTTTTCTCAGCCTTACGCCTCTCCAAAGTTTAGCTGTGTGGTGTTTTACTTTTATCTTCTAGTTCTTTGAAGTCTTACTTCAAAACGATTCTCCGAGTTACGTTTCTTTTATACGACGTTCCCAAAGTAATTGTAGTCCCAGTCCACCAATGATGTAAAAACTGGATATAATATCTTTTTACGGTTTTGCTCCTCCCCCGTTGGGGGAGGCGGGGTGGGGGCAGCTTTCTGCCCACAACTTTTCCAATGCTGCGAAACCATGAATGGCATCTTTAGGAAGTTTCTCGCCTTTATCGCCGAAGACGTAGAGGGCAGGTTCTTTTTCGATGGTAATTTTTGATTCATCAATTTTGCCGGTGGCGTCCTGGATGGCAGATAGATTGAGCTTTAAATATTTCGCCATGAAATTGTAAACGGCTGTGCGTTTGTTGATGCCGAAATCATGTTTTTCGGTGGGTAAATGCACGTTTTGTACGTCAGCGGTTTTGCCGTAATAGCCATACATTTTTTGTAGGTATGGGAAGTCATGTTCGGGAGTGCGGTCGGTCCAATCGCCGCCATCGCTTACCAGCAATTGCGGACGAGGAGCGGCCATGGCGGCTATTTCTACGTTGTCTGTTCCGCCGCTGCACAAATGGATAGGCATGCCACTTTCGCAGGGGCAACCGCCATACATGTATGAA
>CAXTDG010000712.1:0-2638 GCA_964242675.1 uncultured Chitinophagaceae bacterium | reverse complement strand
GGTGAAATTGTAGCTGCTACAACCAGTACTTCTATCTGGCGTAAACAAAGCCTTAGGCTTGGCTTTCACCCGAACGTAGCGAAGCAATGTATCCCGGCTGCACTGGCTAATGGTGATGAACCGAACAGTATAAATGGTATCGCCACTCAACGGATTGGGCGGGAATGGAATGGCTAATGGTTGCTGTAATGTGGACGTTTGCCCGGTTCCAAAGCTCCAGAAGTAGCTGTACTGAGCAGCATTAGGAGTTTGATTGGTAAACGTAATGCTGAGTGGCCCACAACCCACAGAATCATTTTGTGTAAATGCCGGTGTAGGACGAGGCACCGTTTTGAAACCCAGTTGCATACTATCGTTTTTGCAACCGAAGCGGCTAATGGCCACCAGTTTGATAGTGATGCTATCGCCGGGGATATTCATGGTGTAGGTTGGAAAGACTTGGTTGGTGCTCCAAAGAGTTCCATTTACATACCATTGGTATTGGCTTACTGCATTATTGAAAGGAGTAAGATTAATCGTATCGGCGGTAATAGCAAAAGGAATGCAGCCCACTGTTCGGGTAGGTGTAAAGAGGGCTCTCGCATCAGGATTAATGGTCACTTTTACCGGGACACTAATATTAGTTTGCGGTCCGGAACACAATGAGGTAGAAGCTTTACGACGATAGAACATCGTTTGAGTAAGCCCCGCTGGAGGCGTAAAATTTAGTCCTATTGCCAGCGGCGTAACGAGTGACCAGCTTATGCTATCAGTGCTTTGCTCCCAAGTATACTGCGGTACACTGCCTACCCCGCCTCCACTTATTGGCTGCCCGTTTATTTGTACCGGCTGTCCACCAGGGCAAATACTTTGATTAGCAGAAATAAGGTTGTTAGTAATTCCGCCATTTACGGTAATGGTAACCGTATCACGGGATATACAACTGCCGCTTCCTATTCGGTAAATAAGATTATAAGTACCAGGGGTATTAATGCTGAGCAGGCCCGTTGAGGTTATTGGCGGGTTAGGCCCCCAACTACCACCCGCAGGAAGGCCAGTTAATTGAATGGTGCCGGTTGCCTGGCAAATGGCAGAATCTGCCCCGGCCCTGGCTGCCTCGCCACTAGTTACAAAGGCTTTTAAGGTATCGGTACAACCCAGGTAAGTATAAATAAGATCGTATGCACCATTACCTGCCGCATTCGGATTGAACAAACCACCAGGCGTTATTGGTGGATTAGGACTCCAGGTACCACCAACTGGTGTACCGGTAAATTGAACACCAGTACTACTATTGCACACAAGACTGTCTGGTCCGGCCCTTACAGTTCTTGGTGTTACTATTACCTGTGCAGTATTTGTACACCCATTAAGCGTACCTGTAACAGTATAAGTAACAGGTGTGGTGACTGTTGGGGAAGCAACAACTGTATCTGATGTGCTATTCAAAGCTACAGCTGGGCTCCAGCTATAAGTTGTTGCACCAGTAGCTATTAGTATGGCACCACTACTATTGCAGCTTACAGCACTTGTAGGCGTAATAGTTACAGCAGGTTTTCTTTTTACTTTTACAAATACGGTATCACTATTACTACAATTAGTACCAGCTGAAGCGGTAAGCACATACCTGAAAGTAGTATCGGCACTGGGGCCATTATAAATAAGTGTAAGATTGGGTGTTGCAATATTAGCATTGCTCAAGCCGGTAGCCGGACTCCATAAATAAGTATAAGTACCGGTAGATACACCAATACGAACTGGTACACCACTACAGGTACTTGTATCAATACCGGCATTAGCCAAAGGCACCGTTATAACTGTATCAGGAGCACTAACCGTTGTTATTCCGCACTCGTTTTCTGCTGAAAAAGTTACTGTATAAATACCTGTAGCCGGGTAAGTAACCGGCCCTGGGTTGAGCGAATCAGACGTAGCAGGTAGACCACCGGCAAATGTCCAGTGGTAGATGGGCGTTTGGCCAGAATAGCAATTGATAACCGTTGCGAAAGGATTAACCGGATTGCCCAGGCAAACTTTTGGTAATTGCGCTAATACAAGTCTCGGTTTAGCTTTTACATAAAATGTATCTCTAAAGGTGGCCGATGTACAACCTGTAGCGGTTGCTGTTTCAGTTAATGTAATGATATAGCGACCTGGCGTAGTAAAGCGGATTTTAGCGTCTCTTGTTGTAGAACTAGTGCCACTCACAAAAGAAGCCCCATTGCTGGTACCGCAATTTTGATCATCGGTATAAGATATCTGCCAATTATATGTTTCGCCACCGCAGGTACCAAATGGCGAATTGTTGGTAATGTTTACGGTATCTGGTGCACAACCGTTATGCTTATTCATTGCAAAAGAGGCGGTAGGCGGCGTACGTACACAAATTGTTTTTGTGATGCTATCTACACCACACAGGTCGTTAGCAACGTAAAGCTTAATAGTATAAGTGCCAGGCACTGTAAAATTTACGAACATATAAGTAGTACCAACCGTCCATATAGAACTATTGATTGGGTCGCCATATGTATCGCCCAAAGCACCTGTTGTGATTGTGTACCCAGTTGATGGGGTTATTTTCCATACCTGCCGCCCGGAATTGGTACAGGTAGAGGAAGTACCACCTGTGGGCGTGATCTCCCCCCCAAATGCGGTAGCA
>CAXTDG010000711.1:0-2655 GCA_964242675.1 uncultured Chitinophagaceae bacterium | reverse complement strand
GGTTCGGGCTATGTTATTAGCTATTATCAGCTCATCCTCCACTATTCCAATCTTCAACGGTTTCATACTCAATTATTGGCCATTCTTAAAAAGGAATCTGCAATGGCGAAAGTGCAAAATAAGGATTTAGTCTCTCTCTTTTCGGCCCTCCAGTGTCAGGAAATGAATGTCAAAACGGCTTCCGTTTTTGAAGGAATAACTGGCCCTGCCTCCTATTTGCCTGCTTAGTTGCCTGATCAAATGCATACCCATCGATCCGTTTTGTTTTATATCGAAATGAGGTGGTAAGCCTGGCCCATTGTCGCCGTAGTGCATAATGTAATGATTCGGTTGCTGATCTTTCACTATACTTAGGCTCAGGTGCATTTGCTCAACGGTTGGCAATACGTATTTAAAAGCATTTGTCAACAACTCATTCAAAATCAACCCCAGCGGTACTGCTGTATCAATATCCAGTTTCATCTCCTCCGGTATCTGGTTATCCAACATAACTGCCTGGCCCGTTTTATTAAACATCGTTTTTGTTTGGGTAAACAACTCACTTACAAACGAACGCATACTAACTGCTGAAAGCTGATCCTGCTGATATAGATTCTGGTGAATCATAGAAATGGTATGCACATGGGTACGTGCCTTTATAAACGATTCCTGCTGGCTAGCGGGTAGTTCGGCACTGGCCTGGTGCATATTCAGCAAACTATCAATCACCTGTAGGTTGTTTTTTACCCGGTGGTGTATTTCTCTCAGCAAAATATCCTTGTCTGCCAGTGATTGTTCCAGTTTTTGGCTTTGCCGGGAAATAAGCAGGTTTTGAGCAGCCAGCCGCTTACGCAATGAACGTTGCCAAAAAAGCGCAAGCAGCGTTATTATTAGTATGGCTGCAATAGCAGTGATGCCCCATATTAGTTGTTTGCGCCTGGCTTCATTTTGTTTTATCTCCGCTTCTTTTTCCTGCATACGCAGGGTGGTTTCCCAGCGATTCAGTTCATCCTGCCCATGTACAATGTATGCTTTCAGGTAGTTTTCCACTCCGGCATGGTACAACTCGGCAGCCTGCTTGTAATGACCCATTGCATAGTACACATCAGCCTTGAAAAATTGTGGTGTTTTAGCACCCGGTACCATAGTAGTGGGCGGTGTGCTTTGGTTCAGGTAAAAAAGGCTGCTATCATACATTTTGCGGGTGCTATACATTTCGCTTAGCTGCAAATACATATGTGTTTCGGTCTGAACCATACCAAAACGTTTGGTTGCCTGCAGTGCGTATAAAAGCATTTCGGTGCTTTTATCTTTTTCCCCAATAGTACCTAGCTTAAAGAACAACCCCTCACAAATATTGCTGGTAAACTTCATGTTGCCGGAACGAATGGCCAACCGAATGGCTTGCTCAAAAAAAGGAAGCCCTTTTTCCATATTTCCTGCCTGGGCCAAATCGTCCTGCTTCAATATCAGGCTCCTGATGATCGTAATTGTATCCCGAACACTTGTAGCAGCAGCTATAGCCTTATCGTAATAGGGAATAGAGCGACCACTGGTGCCATAAAAATACTTGCGGGCCAGCGTACCTGCTACCAATTGTGCTTTGCCCTCCAGCATTGCGTCGTTGGTAGCAGCAGCTACGGCCAGCGTTTTCTCTACATTTTTATAGGCATAAGCATAGGTATCGTTCATAAAAGATGATGCCCGTGCAAGTGCCAGGTAGGCCAGGCCACTATTTTTCACCTTCAGGCTATCGGCAAAGAACACCAGGTGAGAAGCCTGTGAATAAGACAGCGTAAATGAATCAACGCTAATCAGGTAATCGATCCAAACGCTTTTAGCGGCCACATACAAAAGCGGGTTGTTTATAACATCTTCGCTATTGAGTGCATGCAGCAAATAAGTTCGTACCGATTGCAGGTTTCCCTTTGTTATTTCCTGCCGGGCCTGCTCTAGCGACACTAGTGAAAACGAGTTTGTATTAACAGTAAATGGCAAAGCTTTTTGCGTAAGCAAGCTATCCTTTACCAGGTGATAAGCTGCCAGAATACGCTGGCGGGCAGCGGCTGATACAGGTTTATCCTGCGCCATTGCCTGTGCAGGAAAAAAGGATATGCCAACAGCAATATAAAGCAGTAGCACACTAATTTTCAGATGGCGACGGATAACAGAAAGCATAAGGTAAGTTGGGTAATAATTCAAAAAAACCTGTTATCCAGAGCAGTAGTTAGTAATGGTAAAAATGGGTTACGAATATAGGCTTCATTGCTACAAAATGCAGTTTGACGAGAGCAATTGTGTAGTAAAATACAGACTTGTATCTTAACAAAACCTTGCTGCTGAAACGCCCTTCAAAACCAACTTACGGTAGCCGTTTTTGTTATTTATGTATATGCAAATAACCACTGCTCCTACCTTATCTTTTCCTGAAATAATTGCCAAAAACAAACCTAAAAAAGTTTCCAGATTATGGATGCCCCGGCAGGTTTTGTTTACCCCCGAAGCGCTGGATCAACCTTTTGGTCAGCAGATATATGACCGGGTAAAGAACCTTGATTTACCAGTGACCATCTTGAAAAATAACCGTCTGGTAGGTTTGCAAGGTGCCACTGAAAGAGAAACGTATAAGCTGGCAAAAAGCACCTTGGCCGTTGTGAATGCTCCGGCTAGCCAGGT
>CAXTDG010000710.1:0-2656 GCA_964242675.1 uncultured Chitinophagaceae bacterium | reverse complement strand
CTTAAATCCCTATTTATAAATCATAAATAAAAAACTATGCGTACTCAGATTGCTGCTGCCAACTGGAAAATGAATCAAACGCTTCAGCAGGCAACGGAACTGCTGGATAAACTGGCGGTACAGGATAATCACCTTACCGAAAATCAGTTGGTAGTTGTCGCTGTGCCTTTTCCTTACCTGCTGTTGGCTAAAGAAAAACTGGCTGGTAAAGCAGGGTATTCTGCGGCAGCTCAAAATATGTATTCAAAAAAATCAGGCGCTTACACGGGTGAGGTTTCGGCGGAGATGCTGGAATCGATGGGGATTGAATATGTTGTGCTGGGCCATAGTGAGCGGCGGGAATATTTTGCGGAGCACAACCAACTACTGGCAGAGAAAATAGACCTGGCGCTGGCTCATAACCTGAAACCCATTTTTTGCTGCGGCGAAGCGCTGGATATTCGGGAAGCTGAAACACAGAATGAATTTGTAGAGCGGCAGTTGAAGGACAGCCTCTTTCACCTGAGTGCCGAAAACCTGCAAAAAGTAGTGATTGCCTACGAACCCATTTGGGCTATTGGTACCGGCAAAACGGCCTCAACCGAGCAGGCACAGGAAATGCACAAGCACCTGCGAAGCGTATTAACGACTCAATATGGCGAATCTGTTGCGAAGACAATCTCCATATTATACGGTGGAAGTGTAAAAGCCGGTAACGCAGCCGAAATTTTTGCAGCTCCTGATGTTGATGGTGGCTTGGTAGGCGGTGCATCGCTGGTAGCTGATGATTTTGGGAAAATTATTGACGGGCTTAAATAAATGAACAACGAACAGTGAACAATTAAAACCGTTCTAATTCAGAATTGCTTTTGTTATTGTATCTTATTTGATAAGACACAGAACCAAAGCAAGATCATAAGTTGGAAAGTAAGCCAACCATAAATTGATTGTTCATTGTTCATTTTCCCTTACACTTTCATCATGTTGGTAAAAGATATATCAGCACTGGTGTAGCTGTTCAACTCATCCATATTCAGGACAGTTGTATTTTGTTTTTCATTCCGGTAATACATCGGCTTAAAACGAGCCCCATATACAATTTCTTCTGCCCGGTACGAACTTCTGGCAACTACTGTATTGCTGAAAGCATCATCAAATCCTTTTATAAATACCAGAATTTCAGCTTTAGCAGTTAAAAGGTCGTTAAGCGATAGATCAAATAAAGGGCTCGTTTCATCTACTACGTGTACTACCGTCCAGTTCAGCGTCAAGGCATTTACCCGGTCCAGTTCCAGTTTTAGTGGGTAGAACTGATTGGTTAGTTTACCATCATTATCAACCATCATAGCAAGCGTAAGCCTTACTTCAGCTTCGGTCAGGTAATTGTTTTTATAAGGAACGAAACGGAGCATCAACGCTATACCATTTTGATAAGGTGCAATCAAGGCATTCTGGCTAAATTTTAAAAAAGCCCGTGGCCGGGAAAAACGCCCATACAACAGGCCGGTTGCCACTGCAAAACTTAATAGTCCAATTAGTGCTTCCGATGAGGCTACAAAACTGGTAAGCCAGCCAGTGGGAGAGATGCGGCCGTAGCCTACAGTGGTGAAGGTTTGGGCGCTAAAGAAAAAGGCTTCACCAAATTTTTCTATTGGTGTACGCACTACTGCCCCAGCTAATTTTTCTATACCAATAACCAGATAAATGATGGCAAAAAAAAGGTTGGCTACGGTGTACGCACCAAAAATGGTAATTAAAAACTCCCACCGGTTCATCTGCAAAAGCGTATGATACCAGCTATTACGTTCAAACCAAGGTATACCTGTTTTGCGAACATTTGGAAAACCGTCTTTATTAAAAAGTCGCCCACCATACATGGCCCCGATGGTACCAAAGCCAGTATTTTGGTCAGTAGAAGCTTTTGTATTTATCTTTTTATTTAAGGCCATGAGGCTTACCCAATTTGATTTGCCTACAAACATAGTACGCAAAGCGGTGCTTACTAGCTGAACGCATCTGGTTTACTCAAACCTATTATTTTTACCAATATGGCTTCTGTTCCGCAGGTAGTTTGGGTAGCTCAGTGGTATCCGCATGAAGGTGAGCCCTACGCAGGTGATTTTATTCAACGCCATGCCCGGGCAGTTGCTTTATATACGCCGGTCCATGTTTTTGCCTGCTTTCCACATAGCAGCAACTTTCAGCGAACAACTGTTCAGGGTAATCTTACAGAAACTATCCTTTACTTCAAGCCTGTAAAAATGGGGCTAAAACCCTTAAATAAAATCTTGCTTTGGCGCAAGTGGAACCGGTTGTTGAAAGCACAGATCCGGCAATATATTAATGAAAAAGGCAAGCCCGATTTGCTGCACTGCCATATAACTTTAAATGCTGGTTGGCTAGGTTTGTGGGCCAAAAGAAAGTTTCAAATTCCTTATCTGATTATGGAGCATTGGTCGGGCTATATGCCTGGCGCCTTCAATGGTTTTGAAAAGTACAATCGCTGGTCAAAAAAGCTTTTCAGTAAGATTATCCAGCAGGCAAGCTACATAACAACCGTCTCTGAGGCCTTAGCACAAGCAATGCAACAGATTGAAAGCAAAGCTGCTTACATCAGGATACCTAATGTTGTAGATGAAGCTATTTTTTCTCCAGCAAATCATTCTTTAAAAAAAGA
>CAXTDG010000709.1:0-2664 GCA_964242675.1 uncultured Chitinophagaceae bacterium | reverse complement strand
CCCCATGAAGTACATTCCCAACTATATTGACCGTAAGCATGGCCGGGAACCCATTACATATGATCTGCCGGAAATGGAGGAATTTCTGAAAGAAACCTACGGCATTACGGTGTACCAGGAACAGGTGATGCTGCTAAGCCAAAAGCTGGCAGGCTTTAGTAAAGGGGATGCGGATATCTTGCGTAAGGCGATGGGTAAAAAGCAAAAGGCGGTGCTGGATAAAATGAAAAAACAGTTTGTAGATGGCGCTACAGCTAAAGGCCATCCGGCCGACCGGCTGGAGAAAATATGGCTCGACTGGGAAGATTTTGCGCAGTATGCCTTCAACAAAAGCCATAGTACCTGCTATGCCTGGGTGGCCTACCAAACGGCTTACCTAAAGGCGCACTACCCTTCGGAATACATGGCGGCCGTGCTGAACCACGCCGGTGCCATTGAAAAAATTACCTTCTTTATGGAGGAGGCTCGTCGCATGGGTATACCGGTATTGAGCCCGGATATAAATGAAAGCAGCAAAGGCTTTGCGGTAAATAAGAAAGGCGAGATCCGCTTTGCACTCACGGCCATAAAAGGGGTGGGCGAAGCAGCCATTGAAAACATGGTGGATTGCCGCAAAAAAGAGGGGCCGTACAAAGATGTGTTTGACCTGGTGAAGCGGGCCAACCTGCGGGCCGTAAATAAGAAAGCGATGGAAAGCCTGGCCTATGCGGGTGCCTTCGATAGCTGCAGCACCATGCACCGTGCCCAATACTTCCATACGATAGAAGGGGAGCCGGTAAACAGTCTGGAAAAGATTGTAAAATATGGCCAGCAATTCCAGGCCAGCAAGGAACTAATCACCAACAGTTTGTTTGGCGATATGGGCGGCGTAGAAGCGCCTCCACCCAAGTTGGTGAACTGCGCTGAGTGGACACTAACTGAGCAACTGGGTTTTGAAAAAGAAGTGATTGGCATTTACCTGAGCGGCCACCCGCTGGACCACTTCAAATTTGAGATGATGCACTATGGCATTACCAAGGTTGCTGATTACAACGAGTTTGTAGAAGCCCTGACCAATGAAAGCAATGGCGGCAAACCTTTTAAACTGGCGGGCCTGATGAGCAACGTCAGCCACAGGGTAACCCGTACTGGAAAGAACTTCGCATCCTTCAGTCTGGAAGATTATTCGGGTAAAGTGGAATTCATTTTGTGGAGTGAAGACTATATCAAGTTCCATAGCCTGCTGGTGGATGGTACGGTAGTAGTAGTGAACGGACAAAATAAGCCCCGGATGCGTTTTAACGGGCCGGAAAAAATTCAGGATGGCTGGGAGTTTAAGATCAACACCATTACGCTAATGGAAACGCTGAAACGTACGACCACCAAGCAATTGAAACTACGGGTAGAGGCTCGCAGTGTAGAGCAAACCATGGTAACCTTCCTGGGCCAGAACCTGCAACGCTACCCCGGCGGCTCCAAGCTATGCCTGCAGGTATACGACGAAAAACTAGGAATGAAAGTAGACATGCAAAGCTTTGGCAGCGGCTTCGAAATGAATGATGAATTAGCGAATTTTCTAATTGGGAAGCCGGAGTTGGAAGTGGCGGTGGAAGTGGCGGGGTAGGTGAGTATGTTTTTATATGAACAGTGCAGGAAGGCATATAATTCATTGTGCCCAGTTATTTTGCTACTTCGATTTAGTGAATGTTTTAACCCACTTGTTATGATAGATAAATATTGGGGAAGAAGTGATGTGCCAGTTCCTTTAGTCTTACCTGATCAACTGATAAGTAAAGTAAACATATTTTCTATTTTAGTTGGTAAAAATGGTACGGGTAAGAGCACATTGTTAGGTGCTTTGGTACAAGATATTGTTAGAGAAAGAAATAACAATGAGAAAATAGGAGTGCCAAGTACGCAAACAATTATAGGTTATTTTCCGAAAAGAATTATAGCTGTTTCTATAAGCCCATTTGATAAATTTCCCATTTATAGAGTTCCTCAAAAAACGAACTACACTTATTTAGGGTTAAGGGATTTAAACGGGTCTAACTATAGTTTGGCTTATTTATCTAAAATAATTGCTTTTCTTATTGAATGTGTTTCTAATGAAAAGAGTCAAGCTTACGAAATTGGGAGTGTTCTAGATTACTTAGGATATAGGGATGAGATGGTGATCAGATTTCAAACACTTACTTCAAGAACGCAGTTCGAAGAAATTGCACACATGGATGATATAGAATACATCCATACTATTACAGATGTAGGTAGATTACGGGGGTTAAATAGAGAGTTTTTACACGATAGCAATGCCTCTGTCGATCGAGAAAAAGCCTATCATCTAAAAGCGATGATAAATAAAATTTTGTATGGCGATAAATTCTCAATGAAATTTGAAATATCCTTTTCTAATAAAGGATTAAGTGTTAATGAGGAAGATGCAGATGATTTACTCTTTTTGCTTCATTCAGGTATTTTACGCTTAAAAGATGTTATACTTTTTACTAAAAAGGAGGGGAAAAATTTTTCGATAAAAAATGCCAGTTCTGGAGAGCAAAGTATAATTTTAAGTGTACTAGGCATTGCGAGCTATATAAAGGATAATAGTCTGATTTGTATTGATGAGCCTGAAATTTGTCTGCATCCCCAATGGCAAGAGAAGTTCATCGAAATATTAACCCACAC
>CAXTDG010000708.1:0-2665 GCA_964242675.1 uncultured Chitinophagaceae bacterium | reverse complement strand
AGTCAATTGATGCCACGGTACCTGTAACCAGGAGGAGAAAGAGATTTTTTCGACCTGGAGGAAAAGAGCAAATATGGTAATGAATAAGCCAGCATAGCTGAAAACAGTAACCATAGCAGCTATACTTAAACTAAGCGGAACCTGTAAAATATGAATAATGCCATAGCTAATAAGGGTGATTAGCAAAGCCACTGCCGCCGGATAATTATTGTAGCCAAACCGACCCGTACCTGAGAAAAAGTAAGCCAGTATAATATAGCCACTATATAGAAAAATACCCGGCAATAATAAACGTAATGGTTGCGCTACAGCACTGAATGCCGGGCCAAATAACCAGGCATAAAACGAAGACGGAATCAGCCCCAAAACAATAAGAGCACCTAACATCAAAAAAGCATTGACCCAGAAGCACTTATGCATAAAAGAAATTTGCTGAACTTTCCCTCTTTTACTGACATTCATACCAGCAAGGCGACTGTACTGCACCGTACCAATGCTGGAATTAATGAGCAAACAAGCCTCGCAAAGCGAAACAGCATTAGAGTAGATACCCGTACCGGCAGCAGGTAGCAATAGGTAAGCCACACGGGTATTGATGAGTTGTAAAAAGGTGCCGGTCTGGTTGGCAATACCTGTTTTAAAACCGGCACGGGCCAGGCTTTTCCAAGAAGTAAAAGGGGCATCGTCAGCGGAAAAATATACGATAGCAAAACCTGCAATTGCTACTACTGACCATGCAAAACCAATAGCCCATAAATAAGCCAGCGGCGATTTTTGAAAGTAAAGAAATAGGGCTGCTATACTACCAATTGACAGCAGTGCCTGGCTAATATTGAGCAGGTTGAAAAGGGCCAGCCTCTGCTTGCCCAATGCTACTAATTGATGAATCGTAACCACCGCATTAATCCAGGCCAGCAGTATAACCCAGCCTGTTTCAATGTTAGAGATAGGTAGCAACAACTGAAATAGAAAACCAGTTACGATGGCAGCCAATGCACTCCAGCTATAAAACAACAGGAGTAATTGCCGATGCGAATATTTTGCTAAGAGATAAACAACGGTAGAACCGCTAATGCATTCACTGAAAATAAGAGCTGCCGAAAAAATGAGCAGGTATTGGCTACAACGGCCTTTGCCTGCTTCGCCCAACCATTGCGATAATAGGATGACAATTACAAAATTGACTACCGCTACCAGCAACTTACTGCCAAATGTGATGCCTGCCGAACGAAACATAGTGCTGGTTTGCGATGATGATGGTTGGCAAATATGCGTTGGTCTATCGTACTTTAATCAATTCCTAAGTCATCACAAATCTTCTTTTCGGGCGTAACCTCCTCTATTTCTAAACCTGCCTTATCGGCAATGATATAGTTAGTCACTTTTTCCATTTCCCGTCTGTTTGTTCCAATTTCTGAAACAAACTCAGCATAATTTAACGCTAAGGTGTGTTCAACAAAATCCCGAATAGTTTTTGCAGGAATTACTGTTCGCCTAGGATTTAGCAAATCGGAAAGTAGAAATGTTAGAAAGAAGCCTGCAACAGGAACGAGAAATGTCCACTTCGTAACGTCAAAGAAATTTATAAGGATAAGCGATGCTACAAGTCCGCCAAGAATTGTGACAATAGCGAACGAAATTAAAAGCGTTGCCCATGGTTCTGTCAAGGTAAGGGCTGGTAACTTCAAATTTATTGTGTCAGCAAAACTGTTATAAATGTGTCGCCGCTTGTCTATGGGAAAGAGGTCTGCCGGTAAAGTTTCTAACTTAAAATTGTGTAGAGAAATATCGAACTCATCCGCAAATGAACGCCGCAGCTTATAAAATAAAATTTGTGTCTTGCACTTGTCACTGTATCGGCCCGAAAGGTGTTGCAAAATGGCATTGTGAAAGTCTCCAACCGTTATAATTTGTTCTGCGTCCCGGTCAGGAATTTTAATGCCGAAGGTGTCTTCAACCTTCACAAGGATTTCCATACTGTCGAGTCCCATAACATTTATTATTAGCAAGTTTAATGGGCTTAAACAATTAAAAAATTCTACTACTGCCTTGCCGCCCACCGATCCATCTTCTGCTCCGCAATTGCCAGCGGCATCACGCCACCATTCAGCAGTTCATCATGAAAAGCCGCCAGGCTAAATTTACTGCCCAGTTGCTTCATGTATTTTTCCCGTAATTCTCTAATTTTAAGAGCACCAATTTTGTAAGAAAGTGCCTGTGCTGGTATAGCCATGTAGCGTTCAATTTCGGCAGTAGCACCCGCTTCATCAATGGCTTCATTATCCATCATATAAGCAATGGCTTGTTCACGGGTCATGCCTTTGGTGTGCATTGCTACATCAACTACTAAGCGTACGGCCCGGTGCATTTCATCGCCCAGGGCGCCCATGTATTGGTAGGGGTCGGTAAACAAACCCAGTTCTTTGCCCAAGCTTTCGCAGTATAGTGCCCAGCCTTCGCCAAACGCACCATACCAGGCAAACTTGCGAAAATCAGGCAGCGTTTTGTCTTCCATCTGCAAACTGATTTGGTAATGATGACCCGGTATAGCTTCATGTAGAAAAAGCGATTCCATACCACTGGTAATGTTGAACTGCGTAGCATCAATAATCGGTACATAAAAAATACCCGGACGGCTACCATCTGGCGTACCGGGATTGTATTC